>SVHR01000046.1 GCA_015055705.1 Clostridiales bacterium
TAACACCGACATCGGCAAAAGCGTTGGTGTAAAAAGCATAACATCGCTTACCTCTATGGATGGAGAGGAAATGGGCTCGTTTGCGGGCGGCATGAACGGTTGGACCAGAATCGACGAGGATGATACCACCGGTACGGCTTATTTTGCAGGCATTTATAATGCAGGCGCTGCATTCGACGAAGATGACATCAGAGGCATACTTGAGGAGCCTTATACTCCCAACGGCACGGCTGAAGGCGTAGAAACCAACATTTTGGCTCTCGTTGCAAAGGACGAGGCAAAAATCGGCGTTGAGTCTAAAGATATTCTTATTGAGCGCAACAAGTTCTATCGACTTAGCGTTTGGGCAAAGGCTCAGGGCTTTGATGACAACGGCAACGCTTCCCTCGTAATCGTTGGTGAAAACAATATCCCTGCAAACAACTACGAGCTTTCACCCGTGGTTATCAACGATGTAACGGGAAGCGACGATATTAACACTCGCTACGGCTGGGCTAAATATCACTTCTATATCCGCGGCTCATTTTCGAAGGATTGCGTCATTAATCTTCAGCTATGGCTCGGCTACGAGGAGCTTTGCACCGGTGTTGCTCTTTTTGACAACATCACCCTTGAGGAAATTACCTATGTAAATTACAACGCAAACAATTCACTTGGCAAAATTGTAACCTTCGAGAATGCCCCGTCCACCTCGATGACCAACGGTAGATTCTACGATGCGGAAAATTACGATGACACCTATCCCCTTACCCCCACAGATTGGACCGCAGTTGGAACTAAAGACAACAATGGCGTAAGCGGAGTTGTTCTTACCAACGAGGATCACTATAATGATAACATTAGCACGTACCTTAACGTGGCTAATCCCGTTTCATCCTCTACAAACGTAAAATACAATGCCACCTCGTATCCCAGCATGCTTTTGCTTGCTTCGGATAACAGCTCTTACTTTGGATATTCTTCGCCGTCCGTTTCGATTACCAACGGTAGCGATTACAAGGTTAGCGTTACAATGCGCACCATAGGCATGACCGGTTCCGGCGCAAATCTCTGGCTTGAAGTAAGTGGCAAGACCATTGCTGCTGTAAAGAATATCGGCTCTAGCGATAACTTCGAAACCTACGACTTCTACTTACAGGGCGACGTTGCTCTAACTGACGGAACCGGCATTGATTATACCGCTACCCTCTACATCACTTTGGGTAACGCTAAGCAAAAAGCAAGCGGTAGCATCTACGTTTTGGAAGCCGCTTTCGAAACCTTAGAAGAAGATGCATTCGACACCAAGTATGAGCAGTTTAAGAACGAGCGCACTGGCGACATCAAGTACGACATGTACTCCTTCTCCTCGCTTGACTTCTTCGGCTATGACAACAGCGATACCAACGCCATCAAGGCATCGACAAGCTGGAGCGTTACCGAATCGGCAACCGACAATTCGCAGTACGAGGCAGGCGTATTCGACCCCAACAATAAGACAAACAACAACGACAACTCTTATATCCCCGCCGAAATCACCGAAGCTTACAACAGCCTTGAATATAAGTCAGACTTGGTTTATACCTTGCAAGCTCGCAACACCGCATTGACGGCTCAGCTTGCAAACCCCATCAAGCTCGAAGCTAACTCCTACTATATGCTTACCGTGTCTATGGCTGTTATTATGAGAGACGGCATTACCGCAACCGACAATGAGTACGGCGCAAGCTTGTACCTTAGCGGCAACGAACGCTACGAGGCTGCTAAGTTTGATAAGCTTCAGTCTACCGAAAGCCTTGTATACGGATATGAATTCCGTGACTATCAGTTCTACGTTGCAACCTCCAACGAGGTAACCACCGTTTATCTTTGTGCGGGACTTGGCAATATTGCATATTCAAATAGATATGTTACCGGAGACCTTTATATTGCAAATATCAGCCTTGTAAATCTTGGCTCCAGCGAGGAGTTAGTAGAATCCGATACTCTTAGAATTATCGACGTAAGCGAAACTGTTGAAAGCGAGGAAGAAGAACCCACTCCCGAGGAAGGCCCCGCTCCCGTAAGTGACAGCGAAAAGTGGTGGGTTATCCCCTCCATCCTCTTGGGTGCTGCAATCCTTATTGCAATCGTAGGCGTTGTTATCCGTACGCTTGTAGGCAAGGCTTCGCGCCGTAAGCATAAGCTCAGCCTCAGCTCGTACGACCGCCGTCTTGGTCTTGTAGAAGATCCGCAAGACGATATCGACCTATACGACGAGGACGCAATTGTTGTTGAGCCCGTACAGCAAAACAACTCCGACGACATTGATAAGTTCAACGACTTTGACGACGACAATGCTCCGGATGTTGTAATCGAAGAAAAGCCTGCGGAGCAGAACGAAGCACCTGCTACCAAAAAGGTAGAAAAGTCTAACGAAGAACCCATCAATGAGTTCGAAGACTAAATACCGTTAACGCAAAGCCTCGCTCGATAATTCGAGCGAGGCTTTTTTTGCACAAAATTTAGTCTTAGAAGTGAGATTGCTTGGTTTGCTATTTGCGCCTATCTTGCACTGAAACTAATCCTTTTGTGAGGATTAAAGCTACAAAAAAAGTGACACTCCGCTACGAGTATCACTTTTATTCTTTATTGTATTTTGCTGCTTCTTATTTATTTTTACTTAATTACAAAGCCGCCCGAGCAGTTAAGAACCTCGCCCGTAATAAAGCTTGCCTGCCTACCAACCAAAAACGCCACCGCTTCTGCCACGTCCTGAGGCTGTCCTACTCTGCCTATGGGCGTTTCATCCACCAACCCTTTTACCGTCTGCTCCGAAATGCTTGCAAGCATATCGGTTTGTATCACGCCGGGAGCAACTGCATTGACCGTAATACCCGAGGGGCCAAGCTCTTTTGCAAGCGCCTTGGTAAGTCCCAAAAGCGCCGCCTTAGACATCGAATAAATCGCCTCGCACGATGCTCCCTCAAGCCCCCAGATGGACGAAATATTAACGATTCTGCCAAATGCGTTACTTACCATATCGGGAATAAACGCACGGCAGACGTTAAATACGCCCCTCACGTTGGTGTTCATCACCTCGTCATAGCTTGCGCCCGTTTCGTCAGTAAATAGCGAGTATCGGCTGACCCCCGCATTGTTGATTACGGTGTCCACAAAACCGAAATTTTTACGCGCATAGGTATACATTTCCTTGACTGAATTCATGTCGCCTACGTCGCACAAAAAAACGTCAGCTCTGCCGCCCGCCCGGCAAATGGCATCTGCCGTTTCGTGAGCAAGGCGCTCGTTTTTTATGCAGTTGACCAGCACGCTAAATCCGCTTTTACCAAGCTGTAAGGCAATAGCCCTGCCTATACCTCGCGAGGAGCCGGTTACAAGCGCAACTCTTTTGTCCATATTCACCTCTAATAATTGTCGGGAAGGTCGTTCTCGAAAAGCACTGCCATGGGGGCAGGAATTTCTTTCAGCTGCTCCATCGCCTCGTCAAGGCTGTCTACCATCACAACGCGTTGGAAATCACCCATGCCGCTTTTGATAAGCTGAGCGTTTGGCCCAAGCAAAAATACGTGATCGGCGATACCTGCGATTTTTTCGCCAAGCTCCTTTTGCGCCTCGGCAGAAGCCTCGCCAAGCTCTACAAATCCGGGGGTTATTACCACCTTAGTGCCCTCAAAGGTGCTGAGAATTTTAAGCGCGTTGTCTGCGCCTACCGGATTACTGTTGTACGAATCGTCAAAAATAATGATGTCACCGCTTTTCATAACCTCAAGTCTATGCTCAACAAAGGGGAGGTTTGCCGCCGCTTCCTTAATCTTTTTAAGGCTAACACCCATCTCGTAAGCCAATCTTGCGCACAAGGTCACGATGGACGGAATGTGGTCGCCCACAAGCCTCGTGTGAATATCTACGCTTTCGCCATTGATCGTAAGCACAAAATCTGTTCCGTTTATATCCGATTTTACCTTGCTGTAGCTTGCAGAGCAATCTTTTCCGCACAGCACGGCGCGATCACCTACGTTTTGGGCCACATCTATGCTATCTCCATTTGCAACCGCAAAGGTCACGCCGTCAAGTATAGACGTTTTTTCCTTAATAATGTTTTCTTTACTTTTGAACGTTTCGAGGTGCTGATTGCCTATTGCCGTCAGCACTGCATATTTGGGGCGGAAAATTTTGGTAAGATATTTGATGTCACCAACGTATCTTGCGCCCATTTCGGCAACAAAAATTTCCTCGCCGCCGTACTCCTCGTTGATGCACCTGCTTAGTCCCATCGGCGTGTTGTAGCTGTGCGGGGAAGCAAAAACCTTGTACTTAGTGTGCAAAAACGTCGCAAGAACCTTTTTTGCGGTCGTTTTTCCGTAGCTACCCGTAATTCCGATTACAGTAGGCTTGTTTACCGCCAATCTTCTCGTTGCCTTTTTAATAAACGATCGTGCAATAAGCTTCTCGACGGGCAACAGCAAGACATGGCTAAGAATAAGCGTAATCGGGCAAAGTAACGGCGTTACGCCCACAAGGCTGTACCTTACAGCCTCGATATCCTTAGTAAACCAAATTGCCACAAAGCACAAAGCGGCGTTGACGATAATATCTACTATCAGTAGTCTAAAAATGCGTTTGGTTACTCTAAGCGGCGTTTTGCTCTTTTGTTTGCTTACCGCGTACACGAAGTAAGCGCAAAGCAACATGAAGAACAAAAAGCCCCAATTACAATACCACTCTACCGAGCCAAAGCACATTACGTATACGAACATTGACACAAAGGAAAAGAACGCCAAGGCAAAATACCTTACGAGAAAATCTCTTTTGGTATTTTTTAGCCACGCTATGAGTCCTTTGATTCGATATGACGAGAGCTGCAAAATCTGCATTAGCTTTAGGCTTACCAGCATAAGCAGGAAGCCACCAAAAACGCTATATGCAATTACTATCTCGGTAGGCATTCTTTTTCCCCCTTTGTAAACTCGGCAAGAATTAAATTGAATTTAATATTGTTCTCGATATATGCGTAGTGACTGCCGCAAAGCATCACCAAGCTACTGTCCTTTATTCCTCTTACAAGCCTTTTTGCCATATATAACGGCGTATCGGCGTCCTTGTTACCCCAAATTATCAGCGTGGGGCAAGTGATTGCCGCCATCCTATCCTCAAGATGCGTATTGACAATTCTCACGAACACCTTTCGCATAATCTCCGGCAATGCAAGGTAGTCCACCGAGCCGTATTTAGATACGTCCTTGCCCGCCTTTTTTGCCATTTTGTACCGCCAAACCTTGTAAGCCTTAGCAAGGCTTTTGCGCGGCTTCATTCCCGCGCTGTCCACTAACGCGAGACTTTGAACGTATTCCTTATTTCCAAGGCAAAGAGCCACTCTACCCCCAAAGCTGTGCCCCACAAGCGTAACCTTTCGTAGCTTCAAGGCTCGTATAAGCGCCTCGATACACAGGGCGTAGTCGTCAATGCCCCAGTTTTCTCCCGGCAAATCACTACTGCCAAAGCCGGGAAAATCGACCACGATTACGTCACGATTAAGCGTAGACAAATACTCGAACACGCCCCTAAAGGAAACGCTACTGCCTCCCCAGCCGTGCATAAGCACGATAGGCGTGCCCAGCCCCAAATGTCTTTTGTAAAAAATACTTACTCCGTCATACGAGAAAAACATTTACGCTCCTTTTGACGGTGAAAACAGGCTTACACCGTCTTAACCAATACCAATGCGCTTTGTTCGCCGTAATATTTTTTTCTTTCGTATGAAAAAGTGAAGTCTAATTTGTAATAAAGATTCTTTGCCGCCTCGTTGTTTTGAGCGACCTCAAGGTAAATCTTTTGTACGCCGCTTTGCTTGCACCTATCAATTACCTCCCTGATAAGTGCCTCTGCGTACCCTCTGCGGCGGTAGTCCTTATCCACCACCACATTGTTAATATTGAACTCGTCGATAACGAACTCGCCGCTAACGTATGCCGCAAGCACGTCGCCGTCCATGATTTTAAGCCCAAGACAGCTTGGATTGTTAAGCATTTCGCCAAGCACCGCCTCGCTGTACGGATGATAGATGTACCGTTGCTCCATCTCGGCAATCTGCTTTACGTCCGACAGACACCAACGCTGTATTATCATATATCATTTTCCTTGCGGTCGGGTTGCGGCTTACGAATATAGACTGCGTCCGTGCCAAGCTGATTTTGTATCGCATACTCCGCCGCACCCATAAGCGCCTTTTGACTCGGCTCGAAGCGACTTGCTATGGTCAAATCAAAATCGGCAACTGCTTTTGCATCCGAAAACATTTCCAAAAGCTCATGGACGTTCTTTTTGTAAATGCAGGTAGGGGTAAGAATTTCCTTTTCGCCCTCGTATGCCGCCACGTAGCAAACTCCCGTTCCGCCGTCAATAAAGGTAACAACCGCGCCGCTATTATTGTATGCCATAATGCGGTCATACGTTACTCCGTAAGCCGTTTTGCCAAGTGCGTAAGCAAGCGCACGAACGGTGTTTATGCCGATACGTATGCCCGTAAACGAGCCCGGGCCCACCACACATACAAAGCTGTCAAAGTTAGATGCAGTCAATCCCATACCGTCCAACATTTTGTCAAGCTGAGGCAAAAGCTGTTCTGCCGCCATAACCTTTTCGAGCCTTGTATACTCGGATTTGCCGTCATAAACGGCGACAATTTCAATTATCGGCGCCGCCGTATTTATCGCAACGTATCTCATATCTCTATATGGTTTACGCTTTTATCGTCGCTTCGGCGATAGATAATCATGCGATTGCCAATTGCGGCTACCGGCTCCGCGTCGAGAAGGCCGCTAAGCTCGCCAATAAGCTCACTTGCCGTATAATCACAGCCCTTAAGCACGGACACCTTAATCAGCTCGCGCTTATTAAGCACCGCCGCGATTTCGTCTATCTGAACGTCGCTAAGGTTACCCTTTCCTATTTGAAACACCGGCTCGATGTTGTTCGCCAGTCCTCTAAGCTTTGCTCTTTGCTTGCTTGTCAGCATATCGTAATCTCCCTCTTTTGCTCGTCTATATACTTTATGGTAACGCGAATTACGTCCTGGGGAATAGCTTCTGAGATTTTTTCTGGCCACTCTATTATGCAAACACCGTCACTTGCGCCAAAAAACTCGGTAAGTCCTCGCTCCTCCGCCTGCTCGGCGCTATCTAATCTATACGCGTCGTAATGGTACAGCTTCAGCCTGCCCTCATAGCAGTTCATAAGAGTAAATGTGGGGCTTACTATGCTGTCTGTAATACCAAGCGCCGCGGCAACACCTCGTGTAAAAACGGTTTTTCCCGCACCCAAATCGCCATTAAGCAAAATAATTTCGCCGCCCACAAGCCTTTCGCCAAGCAAAAAGCCCTGCTGCTCGGTCTGTTGTTCTGATTGCGTTTCCATACTGTCTATTATACACTTTTCGCTCTCAAAAGACAAGTGTTTTTGTTGCGGCTCGAAAATTCTGTCCAACAATCTTTGCAAACGCTTATATACCAAAAACGTTATTACGCTACTAAGAGTGCATCTCAAAAGATTGAACGGCAATACCGATAAGGGCAAATAGTATAGCATAATCGTGTCCTCGGTTACCGTCGGGAATAACGAGCTGAGCATTCCCACGATTGCCGACATTCCGAATGCCTCTGCGTAAAACGGAATAAGTATAAAGGCGTTGACCACAACGGATACCGCCGTACAAGCAAGTGAGCCGCATATAAGGCTTATTACTGCGCCCTTTTTGCTTCGGTGCTTGCGGTAAATTAGCGATGACACAAGCACAAATGCAATTCCAAGCAGCAAATCCCCAAGCTCGCCAACGCCTGCGGTGCTGGTAAACGGTAGCTTTAGCAAGCATTTTATTACGATTACGATGCAGCCGCCAACGGGTCCTATCATAAATCCTGCAAGCAAGGCAGGCAGCTCGGACACCTGAAAGTCCAAAAAGCTTGGGAACAAAAACGGCAACGGGAACTTTACCCACATATACAAAATAAAGGCAAACGCACTAAAAATCGCAAGCCTCGTAATATTTTTTGTGGTGAAGATTTTGGACATAAAAAAACTCCCTTGTTAGGAGCGCAAAAAAAGTGTACTGCTTATATCATCCAGACTATACTGTCGGTTTGGGAATTTCACCCAATCGGGCCTCATCGGCTTCACGGACTATACCGTCGGTGAGGAATCACACCTCGCCCCTAAGCACTAATAATATACCACGCCTTGTCCGCTTTGTCAACAAAATTACGTGTTATTGTTTGTATGAAAAAGGATTGGTCACAACAACCAATCCTTATGCTTTATTTAATTTCTACCTTTTTGCCTGTTGCTACCTCGAAGTGGTACTGCGCTATGCCGAGATCCATCTTCGCATAAAAGCCCACACCCGCCGATGCCGTAACCTTTTCGCCGTCAAGGCGGAACTTGAACTTTTGTTGATTCATCGCCGTAGGCGCAAGCAAAGCCGCCTCTACGCCTTGCTTGTACCAGCTTGGCGAGCTATCCGTAACGTCGCTGACCTTGCTTATATCCTTGGACTTATGCGGCACGCCGCGCGCCTTTGCGTACCCGACCGAAATAACCACCGTCAGCTTTTCGCCATTGCGTACGGTAAACGCTTCGGGAACCTTCTTGTAAGTAAGAGCCACCCAACAGCTGCCCAGTCCAAGCTGTTGAATTTTAAGAACAAGCTTCTCACCGTAATATCCGCAAAGCCTATCCAAATCCTTGCTTTTTTTGCCCACAAGTGCAATATAGTTGCTTACGCCCGAAAACTTTCCGTACCTTGCCATAGCGCCGCTAAACGCCTTAGGCTCGTTAAGTACAAGTTGAAAATTAAGTCCGCTTTCGCTGTTGCACTCGTCTATTTCCTTTTTAAGCTCGTCCAACACCTCGCCTTCGATTGCCTTATTTTCGTATCTGCGAACGCTGTGGCGCAGCCTCATCGCTTCCATTATATCCATAAAATGCTCCTTTTTTGTATAGTTCGCTTACACAGCCCGTGTTTTACTCTGCATCTTTTTTCTTCTTAAACAAATTGATAACGTAATGATATCCATTTTTGAATGTGCTTACTGTATTTTTAAAGTCAAAAATTAGGCACAAGATCAACGGCTCTAATAAGAAATAAAAGAACACTCCGGGAACCATCCAAAAGAACGGCCAGAATTTTTCTTGTCCTGCGAATTCGCCAAAAGGAATGACCTTCATAAAGTCGGGAGTTAGCCAAGAAAACAGCACTGCAACATCATCAGTCGGACCCCAAATAAGTGAAGGATTATGCCAATTAATGTTAAATATATCGCCGTCTCTAAGCGCAATAATTCCCAATTCGCTTTGCAAAACCTGATTGCAAATTATAAATAGCAGTACCGCCATTAGACAAAAAGGCACCTTATAAATTCTTTTTACATCAAGTCGGTGCAAGCCGAGCATTACGGTAAGCAAGGGCACTGCAATTATTATGATGTGGCAAATATAAAATCGCCATAAATCAAGCGTAAGAACGCTTTTGCCCAATGCTTCGGTGGGATACAAAAGTGCCAAAAATCCACTCACTACTCCAATATAAAACATATAGTCTTTTGCGGTTTTATTCTTAGACAAGAACAAAAAAGGGAAGAATAAAACGCTTGTAGCGCAAAGGTTTATAAACCAAATCTCTCGCATAGCATGAGACGGGTTTTCGGAATAAGGCGGAAAAGTAAGCTTTAAAAAGTGAAGAGCAAGATTGAAAAATAAAAGCGAAAACAAAACGATTTTTTTTGTTATATACTTTTTATTTCGCAACATATAATATAAGCCAACGATTATTCCCGCGCCAAGCACTATAAAAAATAAATACCAAAAATTAAAAAGCTTAACCATAATTTTTCCTTTGTTCCTTTTTTATAGACTCTGCCATATATAATTATTATATACCCATTCTAAAATAAAGTCAATATAAAACTATATTTTTGTATCAATCATTCGAACGCAAGGCGTTATCATTCGAGCGCTTCGCCGCTTTGGGATATTATATAAAATATGGTTTAATAGTTAGTAAACAAGCCAAGATAATAAATGCCTCAGGTAGGATTTACTCCGCTACGCTCATGTACTTCGCTACGCTCCGTGGCGTTCGCTCACGTTGTTCGCTCGGCTGAGGAACTGCAAAAT
>SVHR01000047.1 GCA_015055705.1 Clostridiales bacterium
TGGGTGAAGGCTTTGCAGGCCTCTGCCTTACCACTTGGCTATGGTACCTCATTTCCGCCTAAAAAAATTGGATACAGTAGTATCCGAATTTTTGTGGTGGGAGCTATAGGGATCGAACCTATGACCCTCTGCTTGTAAGGCAGATGCTCTCCCAGCTGAGCTAAGCTCCCACGTGACGACCACGCTTGTATACTATACCAAATATTATTTTAAAAAGCAAGGAAAAATACGTGCTTTATGAAAAATTTTTTAGAAAATTTTTATGGCGTAGATTTGACAAAAAGTCGAAATAAAAAAATTCTATTGCATACAATATTAATGATGTTTCAATTTTTGTTTGGTGTGGACAGTTCTAGGGAGAAGTGGGCTGATGCAATAAGGACTTCGCTTGAAGGCAAGTTAGATGATGATTGTGTTGTGGCTATGGCAAGGCTTGGCAATCGCTATCAGGTGGCTGTGGCGAGCGAGTCGGGAAGTAGACTAAAAATTTTAGAGGTTATTTCGGACAGCATAATAGAGGCACTTGGTTTTTACTGTAAGTACGAGTATCTTTCGGACAATCTAAAGCTCCCCTTGGACTCGGTAAGCTACAATATTCTTTTGCATGCGCTTACGCAGTTCGACCGTAGCGGTGAGGAGAACGTTCTTAAAAGCTGTGTGCAAATTAGCAACGGAATGGCTCTTGACGGCGTGTACAGGTTTAGGCTTGGGCTGCTAAAAGAGCGTTGGAGCGAAATAATTAAACTCACAAAAGAAAATGCCATATATCTTACTGACAGTGAAACATTTTATGAGCTTATTAAGTTTTTGTTTTCGAGTATTGAAGCAAGGGTGGAAAACGTTGTTTTATCCAAGAAAAACGGTGACTATATAATAACGGATGAAGGATCGCGCAAAAGGTTGTTTGCTAGTGCAGATATAAATGAGATAGTCTATTCGCTAATTGATTATGCGCCGTTGTCTATTGCAGTAAACAAAAGCTTTGATAACGAATCAGCGGTTGATCTTATTACAAAAATTTTTGGGATGAAACAGAATGAAGCAAACGCTGGTTGCTCTAATTAGTAAAAAGTTTGTACATTTTTGCCAAAAATAATGATTTCCCTTAATAATTATTCTAAAACTATGGCAAATTAGTTGTAATTTTTTTCCGCTTATGATAAACTTGAACAAAAGTTTATATGGAGGACATTATGAATTTATCAAATATGATGCTTCTTGGAGCGGAATCGGGTAACCCCATTATGTTGATTATTCTTTTTGCCATCATTATTTTGGTTTTGTTTGTTATGCCGATGTTCAGCAGACGTAAGCAAATGAAAGAAATCAACGAAACGTTCGAAAAGCTAGCTGTCGGTGACGAAATTATGACTATTGGTGGCATTATGGGTAAGGTAGTGGAGCTTAAGACACACGAGTCAGGCGAGAAGCTTATGGTTATCGAGACTGGTGAAGGCGAAAACAAAATGACAATGACCTTTACTATTCAGGCGCTTAGACTTAACTATACCAAAACCAAGCAACGTCAAGAGCAGCTCGCTAAGGAAAAGGCACAGCGTGAAGCCGCTAAGATGAGCAAGGACAAAAATCAAAACGAGCTTGCGTTGGAGGAGGTTACTCCGGATGAGGTAGAAGAAGTTCCTACCCAAGACGCAGAAGCAAAGCTAAACGAATAGTTTAATATTCTAAACGACTATTCCTTCGCATAGAATAATGTGGGCGGTCAATCGTCCATAAAATGCGGAGGAATTTTTTTATGCCAAAGGGAAAGGGTAACTACTTTTTTGAGACGCTCATTGCGATTTTTGTTGCTATTATTATTTCGCTTTTACTTGTTGTCATCGCGGCGTTTGCTATCAAAATTTTCAATATTGCCGACAGCGCAATACTTATTATCAATCAAGTTATAAAAAGTTTAAGTATTTTGCTTGCGGGACTTTTCTGCCTGAGGCTTCCGCATAGCGGCTGGCTTCGTGGCTTTATCGTGGGTATTCTTTACGCTCTGTTGGCAGAGGTGGTGTTCTCTCTGCTTTCAGGAGTGTTCGCGTTTGACCTTACTCTTTTGAATGACGCGGTACTTTGCGGGGTAACAGGTCTTATCACCGGTATTATTGCAGTAAACATCCGCAAAAAAAGCGAATAATACGAAAAAGTTTGTTTTGTGACGACAAAATGCTTGCGCTAAAGGTATGTTTTTTGTTATAATAATTTTATAAACAATGCGGAGGTATTTTTATATGAAACACATTAAAGTTATTGCAGAGTCCACCATTTGCCGTGACAAGGGCACCGGCTGTGGCGAGTGCCAGTCTTCATGCCAGTCGGCTTGCAAAACCAGCTGCACGGTAGGTAATCAGTCTTGCGAGCAAAAGAAAACTAACAATATTTTTAAAGAAAGCAAATAACAAAAATGGTACATACTTTCAGATGCCTGAACAGGTTTTTTGCGCTTGACGTAGAAAGTGGTTCGGTTTTCGAGATTGACGAGTTAACAAAGGAATTGATTGACTTAAAGATAAAAGCTCCTTTGAATAAAATCGAAGGGGCTTTTTCTTGTTATTCTGCTGACGATGTTGCCGAGGCAAATGAGGAAATCCAATCGCTTATCGACAAAGGGTTGCTTTTTACGTCCGAGGCTAGTCATAATCCGCCTTGCTACAATGGAGTAGTAAAGGCGCTCTGTCTTAATATTTCGCACAACTGCTCGTTGCGTTGTGAATATTGCTTTGCCGATGGCGGTAGCTATAGCACAGAAAGACTTAATATGAGTAAGGAAGTGGCTTTTGCGGCAATTGATTTTCTTATTAGCAAAAGCGGAACAAGGCGCAACCTCGAGGTTGACTTTTTTGGCGGAGAGCCGCTTCTTAACATGGACGTCGTAAAGGCGACAGTGGAGTACGCTCGCAGTAAAGAGAAGGAATATAACAAAAACTTCCGCTTTACAATTACGACCAACGCTTATATGCTCAGCGATGAGGACATAGATTTCTTTAATAAGGAAATGTATAACGTCGTCCTTAGTATAGACGGACGCAAAGATGTTCACAATTGTGTGCGTAAGACCGCAAGGGGAGAGGATTCCTTTGACATTATTTTGCAAAATGCATTGCGCTTTAGGGCAAAGCGTGGCGACGGTCAGTATTATATTCGCGGCACTTTTACTGCGCTTAATAAGGATTTTGCAACCGATGCGCTTTATCTTAACGATTGCGGCTTTGACCAAATTTCGCTTGAGCCGGTAGTGCTTCCCGATACGCATAGGCTTGCTATAAAAGAGAGTGACGTGCCCGAGCTTGTAGAGCAGTACGAGATTTTGGCAAAGGAATATATCGAGCGCCGAAAAACGGACAAGTGGTTTAACTTTTTCCATTTTATGATTGATATTTCGGGCGGCCCGTGCGAAAGCAAGCGACTTGTAGGCTGCGGTGCGGGAAACGAATACCTTTGCGTATCGCCCGACGGAAGTATTTATCCGTGCCATCAATTTGACGGAAAGCCGGATTACAAAATCGGTAGCGTTTTGACGGGTGAGTTTTGTGATAAGCTTCCCAAAAAGTTTGCCTGTGCAAATCTTACCACCAAGCCCGAATGCCTTAAGTGCTGGGCTAAGTATTATTGCAGCGGTGGATGTGCGGCAAACTCAGTTAATTTCTGCGGCGATATCAATGTTCCGTATACTATTACGTGCGAATTAATGAAAAAACGTGTGGAATGTGCCATCGCAATCAAGGCAATTGAGGGAATTTTGTAACATTATTACAATTTTTTGATAAAATCGTTTGACTTAATAACGTTTTATATATATAATAGATTAGTGCTATAAGAATAAGAAAATGGGATATATTGACTGAATTCTTCTTATTGCAACAGGAGGCAAACAACAAGATGAAAAAGAAATCGTCAATCGTAAAATTAAGTATAATTGGCGTTGTACTTATTATCGGTTTGATTTTCTCGTTTGTGCCTATGCAATTCGGACTTAAGGACTTTAACTCCTTTTCGGGCAACATTAAGCTCGGCTTGGACCTTAAAGGCGGTATTTATGCCGAATACGTGGCTATCGACGATGACACCGAGGACATAGATGCGCGAATGGATGGTACGGTAACAAGCATCCAGTCGCTTTTGGTAAACAAGGGCTATTCCGAAGCTGTGGTTATGCGCCAAGGCACCTCGGGTATTCGTGTAGAGGTTCCCGACGTGGATAACCCCTCGGATATTTTGGAGATTCTCGGTGAACCCGCAGAGCTTGAGTTCCGTCTTAAAGAAGATGGTTCTGTAATTCTTACCGGTGACGATGTACAAAGTGCAACCGCTGTTTACTACAACAGTGAATATGCTGTTCAGCTTAAGCTTAACTCAGAGGGTAAGGTTAAGTTTGGACAAGCGACCACCCAGCATGAGGGTGAAACTATTGATACGTACGTCATTTATGGCGGTGACGACGAGCAGCTTATTTCGTCAGCTACCATTAACGAAGCAATTACCGGCGGCGAGGCACTTATTTCCGGCAACTTTACACAAGAGACAGCAGAAGACCTTGCAAACCAGATTATGAGCGGTACGTTCGGCGTTACTCTTCAGCTTCAAAAGTGCGAGCCTATTTCGGCAACGCTTGGCGAGGGCGCAATTAAGTTTGGATTGATTGCAGGTATCATCGGTCTTGTGCTCGTAATGGTATTTATGTGCTTTAATTACAGACTTTTCGGCGCAGTAGCATCTATTTCGCTTATGCTTTATACAGTTATGATGCTTTTCTTGCTTTCGGTTGTTCCTATCGTTCAGCTTACGCTCCCCGGTATTGCAGGTATCCTTCTCAGTATCGGTATGGCAATTGATGGCAACGTTATTATTTACGAACGTATTAAGGATGAGTATGCCAATGGCAAGGCGTTCCGTTCGGCAGTTCATTACGGCTACCGTAAGTCGATCGGCGCAATCTTGGACGGTAACATTACAACTATTATTGCCGCAATCATACTTTATATATTTGGTAGCGGTTCGGTACAGGGATTTGCACTTACGCTCTTTATCGGTATCGCACTTGCGATGTTCTCGTCGCTCGTTGTAACCCGCGGCATCATGAATTATATAATCGCTATTGGTGGCGAAAACGAGAAGCTTTACAACCTTAAGCGCAATAAGAATTTTGAGCATCTTAGTGCATCGGAGACTGACGAGGCTGTTCAAGCTCAAATGAATGAGGATGCTCGTCTTAAGCGCGAAAAGAAAGCTATGAAATTAAAAAAGAATAAAGCCAAAAAGGTTACGGTCGAAGTGGCTGAGGGAGGGGAAGAATAATGAAAAAATTATCTAACCTTTTAAGCGATGTAAAAATTGTAGAAAAGAGAAAGTGGATTTTCCTCGCCCCCGTATTTGTAGCTGTATTTGCCTTGATTATGAGCCTTATCTTCTATTTTGTGTCCGGCTCGGCTCTTAACCTTGGCATGGACTTTGTGGGTGGTTATACGATTAACGTTGACGTCGGCGCAAAGCTTACCGACGAAAATACAGACGATTACAAATCTCGCGTTACAAACATTGTAGAAGCTCACGATGTAAAGGTTTCGCAAATCCTTGTTACCGGTACGGGTGACGATACTGCATTGCAGATAAGATTTAAGTCGATAGATGGCGATAATGAAATGGAAGAAATCGTTAGCTCGATTATCGACGAAATCAAAAAGGACGTTACCGTTATTCGTCCGGTTATTACTGATAACGGAAATGGCACTTATACTGCAGATTACGGTTTGCCCGTATATCAGGTAAGTGATGAAATCAGCGCAGTTTTTGCAAGCACCGAGGGTGTTTCGGGTCTCACCTTTGCCACCGATGAGTTTGCAAAAACCGTAACCTTTGCTTATTCCGGCTCGCTTGATAGCAATGCGCTTAGTAGCGCACTTGGTATTGACGATACCTTTGCCGCTAACGTATACAGTAGCGGTAAGGTAGGTGCGGTAGTAAGCCAGGATTTGCTTTACAACGCTTTGTCTGCAATTATCGTTGCACTCGTAATCATGCTTATCTATATTGCAATTAGATTCGAGTTCAAGAGCGGTATCGCAGCTATCGTTGCACTTGTTCACGACCTTGTTATTATGTTTGCGTTTATGGCAATCTTCCATATCGAGTTCAACAGCACGTTCATAGCGGCGCTCATTACGATTTTGGGTTATTCTATAAACAACACCATCATACTCTTCGACCGTGTAAGAAGCAATCTTAAGCTTTTGCCAAAGCTTGATGCTGAAAGTCTTGCAAACACATCTATTTCGCAAAGCTTTGTAAGGTGCCTTAACACCACCGTTACTACACTTTTGATGATAGGATCGGTTGCAGTTGTTTGTGCAATAGCGTCTATTTTCAATCCCGACTTGTACCAGATGGTAACCTTTGCGTTGCCGATTATAATCGGTTTGATTTCCGGCTTGTATTCGGCTATGTTTGTGGCTCCGTCTGTTTGGGTTGCGCTTAGCGGAAACAAAGCGGTAAAAACCAAGGTAGCAGTTTCGGAAGCTAACGAATAATAAAAGGAAAAAGTAAGACGAGCTTCCCTTTGTGGAGGCTCGTTTGCTTTTTTTGAGCAAAATGCCGCTAAATGTTGCGGCAAATAAGGGGTAGAATGAATTTAAAGCTTGTAAAAAAGAATAACGTCGCAATTGACGAAGCAGAAATAGCGGTATTGAGCCGTAAGCTCAATTTGCCCGCTAAGTTTATCGAGCTTCTTTTTAATCGCGGCATAAGTGATGAGCAAGCAATAAATAGGTTTTTGTTTCCCGATGAAAAAAATTTCCATGACCCGTTTTTAATGAAGGGCATGCGTGCTGCAGTAGAAAGATTAAATGCGGCTATAAAAAACGGAGAACGTATTGTTGTTTACGGTGATTACGACGTAGATGGCGTTTGCTCGTCTGCGATTTTGTCGTTGTATCTTGCCGAGCGCGGAGTAGAGGTTTATACTCATATTCCCAGTCGTATAAACGAGGGCTATGGACTTAATAACGAATCTATCGAAAAAATCCTCGAAAACTGTAATCCCGATATTATTCTTACGTGCGATTGCGGTATTTCCGGTTATAAGGAAATCGAATACGCTCAAGATCTTGGTGTAGAGGTTATAGTTACCGACCACCACGAGGTGTCTGAAAATATTCCCGACTGTATTGTTGTAAATCCGCATCAAGTGGATTGCGACTATCCCTTTGAATATCTCTGCGGCGCAGGTGTGGCATTGAAGCTTGTAGAGGCTATGGGCGGAATGAATGAAGCTCGTAAATATTGGGAGCTTGCCGCCGTTGCAACTATTGCAGATCTTGTTCCGCTTGTGGATGAAAATAGATTAATCGTACAAATGGGACTTACGACTGTAAGAAAAATCAAGAATTTAGGTCTAAAATCTCTACTTATCAATCAAAAAATAACAGATACGATACAAAGCTCGGATATAGCCTTTAAGATTGCACCCAGATTAAATGCAGCAGGCAGAATGGGCGATGCGTACAACGCTTTTGAGCTTCTTACCACCGCTGATTTAACTAAGATTGCAAGCCTAATCGATAATATAAACGAGGATAATAATAAACGCAAAAGTGTTTGTACAAAGCTTTACGAGGAAGCGATAGAAGACCTTAAAAAAGAGGATATTATTGATAGGCGTTGTATCATTTTGTCGCATCCGGAGTGGGAAAAGGGCATAACCGGAATCGTTGCAGCAAGACTATCCGGAGAGTTTAACAGACCTTCGTTTATTTTAGTTAAATCGGGCAACGCATATAAGGGAACGGCGCGAAGCATTCCCAACGTAAATATTTATTCGTTGCTTTCTTATGCAGGAGATTTGCTTATAGAGTACGGCGGACACAGTCAAGCGGCAGGATTTTCGATAGAGTCGCAAAATATTGAGCCTTTTAAGGAGCGAGTATCAGAATATCTTAAGCAGTTTCCGCGTGAATATTTTGAACCCACGCTTACTTACGATGTGGAAATAACAGAAAGTGAGGTAAGTGCAAAGTTAATTAAGTGTCTTGATTTGCTTGAGCCGACAGGCAACAGTAATACCAAGCCGTTGTTTATGATGAGCGAATCCAAGCTTCGTGTTCAGCCATGCAAAAGTAATATTATGCATACGCAAATTACTTTACCCGATAATATGCAGGTGTTTGCATTTAATAATTACAACAAAAATCATTTTTTGACATCTGAGGGACAAAAATCCTTTGTTATAGAATTGCAAACAAACTCTTTTAACGGTAGAGAAAGTGTTCGAGGTATTTTGCGCGGTATATCTATCGAAAGACTCACATTTAGCGGTGAGGTGGCAGCGGCAGCCTTTATAAAAATGAGTGCGCTTTCGGGCAACGTTCAGCCCAAGTTTACTATTTATGCTGAAGCGGCATTAAACGACCTTATTGGCGATAATCTTTACGGAACACTTATAGTATGTGGAAGTCAAAAAACATACCAAAAATTTTTGGCTGATTACAATGGAAGCAACATAAATTTGCATGATTTTATGTTTAGCTCAGTAAAAAATAACTATAGTCGTGTTATTGTTTCGCCCGAATTTGACGACAATCTCAACTTGCACGGATATAATAAAATTATCTTTTTAGATATGCCCATAAGTATGGATGTGGTATCGTTTATCAACGAAAATTGCAATGCAACGGTTTATCTTCCGTCATCCGAGCAATATAATGTAATGGAAAACGTTTCGCTTGAAAGAGAGGTTTTTGCGTACTATTACGATGCTTTCAAGCGATTTAGGGATATTAAAGCTGTGACGTTGTGGGGATATTATAAAATCCTAGCTTCGCGCATAAAGGTAAGCCTTAGACAATTCATCACTTGTTTGCTTGTGTTTATAGATATTGGATTTATTTCCATTACAAGCGGTGAATTTTCATTGAAGTTCAACAGTGGCGTAAAAGCCGATTTAAAAACGTCCGAGCTTTACAAGCGGTTCGTAGAGTACAAGGAGCGATATGGACGAGGTAATTGAGAGATTTAAATCTAAATATAGACTTGTTTATGATGATAGCCAGGCGGAGCTGTTGGATAGGATTTTGACCTACTCCGAAAAAAAGCACCGTGGGCAGTTTAGACAAAATGGCGAGCCGTACATTCACCATCCGGTGGAGGTTGGTAATATTTTGCTGGAGCTCGGTCTTGACGTAAGTGCTGTTGGTGCGGCGTTGCTTCACGACACCGTAGAGGACACAGACGCTACCGAGGGCGATATTTATTCGCTTTTTGGACAGGAAATTGCCGAGCTCGTTATGGGCGTAACAAAGCTTGCTAAGTTTACCTTTAAGTCAAAGGAGGACGAGCAGGCAGAAAATTTCAGAAGAATGTATTTTGCAATGGCAAAGGACATTCGTGTTATTCTTATTAAGCTTGCCGACCGTCTTCACAATATGCGTACAATTGCCTCAAAGAGGCGCGAAAGACAGATTGCTATAGCTACCGAAACCTTGGAGATTTATTCACCGCTTGCATCAAGACTTGGTCTTAGCTACATAAAGTGTGAGCTTGAGGACTTGTGCTTTCAGGTGCTAAAGCCCGAGGAATATGAAAAATTAGTTAGAGAAATTCCGCTAAAGCGTGCCGAAAGGCAAGGACTTGTCAATCTTTTGTGCGCAAGGCTGAATAATATTATTAAAGAATTAGGTATTACAGGTGAGGTAAGCGGCAGACCGAAGCACTATTACAGCATCTACAAAAAGATGGATAAGCAGAAAAAGACATTCGAGCAGATTTATGATCTTACTGCCGTGCGTGTAATTGTATCGACGATAAAGGACTGCTACGAGGTTCTTGGTATGATTCATACCCTTTGGAAGCCTATGCCGGGCAGATTTAAGGATTATATTTCGGTACCCAAGCAAAACAATTATCAGTCGCTTCATACGACTGTAATGACCTCGTTTGGAATGCCGTTCGAAATCCAAATCCGCACTTATGAGATGCACAAAATTGCCGAATACGGAATTGCGGCACATTGGCTGTATAAGGAAAATAACCGTGCAGCGGATGCGATGGATCGAAAGCTTGAATGGTTGCGCGACGTTATGGATGTACAAAACGACAGCGTTTCT
>SVHR01000048.1 GCA_015055705.1 Clostridiales bacterium
TCAAGCTCCCTTATACCTTTATGCTCTACGAATGGTTTCCAACCATTCTGAGGGAACCTTTGGACGCCTCCGTTACTCTTTAGGAGGCGACCGCCCCAGTCAAACTGCCCACCTGACATTGTCCGCACTCATGATTCAATGCTATGCGTTAGAACCTCAGCAAAAATAGGGTGGTATCCCAAGGGTGACTCCGCAAACGCTGACGCGCTTGTTTCACCGTCTCCCACCTATCCTGTACAACTTTTACCGAAATTCAATGCCAAGCTACAGTAAAGCTCTACGGGGTCTTTCCGTCCAGTCGCGGGTAATATGCATCTTCACATATACTACAATTTCGCCGGGTCCATTGTTGAGACAGTGCCCAAATCGTTACGCCATTCATGCGGGTCAGAACTTACCTGACAAGGAATTTCGCTACCTTAGGACCGTTATAGTTACGGCCGCCGTTCACTGGGGCTTAAGTTCTATGCTTCGGTTTCCCTAACATTTCCCCTTGACCTTCCAGCACCGGGCAGGCGTCAGCCCCTATACTTCAGCTTGCGCTTTCGCAGAGACCTGTGTTTTAGATAAACAGTCGCTTGGGCCTATTTTCTGTGGCCTACTCTCGTAGGCTCCCCTTATCCCTAAGTTACGGGGTCATTTTGCCGAGTTCCTTAACAATGGTTATCCCGTTCGTCTTGCAATTCTCTTGCCGCCTACCTGTGTCGGTTTGCGGTACGGGCGCTTCACTTCATTCAAGACCGCAGTTTTTCTCGCCAGCGTGAATTCATTGGCTTCGCACCTAATTCGTGCTCCACATCATCACCTAGCATTAGCAATGCGTTTTATTCCTACATCACCTGCCTCATGATTTGTCCACGGCTTTCCATCCCCGTGGTCCAACTATCCTTCTGTGTCCCTGCTCTTGTCCGTGTCGCGGTACAGGAATATCAACCTGTTGTCCATCATGTACGCCTTTCGGCCTCCACTTAGGTCCCGACTTACCCTGGGTGGACGAACCTTCCCCAGGAAACCTTAGGCTTTCGACGGAAAAGTTTCTCACTTTCCTCTCGCTACTCATGCCGGCATTCTCTCTTCCGTATAATCCACCTCAGCTTACGCCTTGGCTTCTGCTCATTACGGATTGCTCCTCTACCGATTACATCTCTGTAATCCCCAAGCTTCGGTGACAGATTTTAGCCCCGGTAATCTTCGGCGCACAACCACTCGACCAGTGAGCTATTACGCACTCTTTTAATGTATGGCTGCTTCTAAGCCAACATCCTGGTTGTCTGTGCAGTTACACATCCTTTACCACTTAATCTGTACTTTGGGACCTTAGCTGTGGATCTGGGCTGTTTCCCTTTTGACAATGAAACTTATCTCACACTGTCTGACTCCCAACTAAAAATATTCGGTATTCGAAGTTTGATAAGGTTCGGTAACCCGTGAAGGCCCCTAGCCCATTCAGTGCTCTACCCCCGATATTCTACGGTTGAGGCTAGCCCTAAAGCTATTTCGAGGAGAACCAGCTATATCCTAATTCGTTTGGAATTTCTCCGCTAACCACAAGTCATCACCGACTATTTCAACAGGCGTGTGTTCGGACCTCCACAAAATTTTACTTCTGCTTCATCCTGCTCATGGTTAGGTCATTAGGTTTCGGGTCTACGTCATGCTACATTCGCTCTTTTCAAACTCGCTTTCGCTGTGGCTCCGGTACTGAGTACCTTAACCTGCAACACAACGTAACTCGCCGGCCCGTTCTACAAAAAGTACGAGGTCACTTGCGCTCCCTCTGCTTGTAAGCATATGGTTTCAGGTTCTCTTTCACTCCCCTCCCGGGGTTCTTTTCACCTTTCCCTCACGGTACTATACTCTATCGGTCATCAGGTCGTATTTAGCCTTGGGAGATGGGCCTCCCGCCTTCCCACCGAATTTCTCGTGCTCGATGGTACTCCGGATATACTCTGTGTGATTCTAGGTTGGTTACAGGGCTGTCACCTTATCTTGCCTACCTTTCCAGGTAATTCACCTCGTTTCCTCACTACATTTATTGTATTCCATACCCCCAATATACAAGTATATTGAGTTTGGGCTCTTACCCGTTCGCTCGCCACTACTTAGGTAATCATTCGTTTATTTTCTCTTCCTCCGGGTACTAAGATGTTTCAGTTCCCCGGGTTCCCTTCGCTTCTTGCGATACTCTTATGAGTGTGTTCCCACATTCGGATATCTACGGATCAAGGCTTATTTGCAGCTCCCCGTAGCTTTTCGCAGCTTGTCACGTCCTTCGTCGGCGCCTGATGCCTAGGCATCCTCCATACGCTCTTATTTGCTTTGTCTTCGTGATACTTTCGTATCTCCGTGTCTTTGCTCTAATGTTTCTTTTCTTACAAGACTACTTTTAAGCTTAACTAGTATTTATATGTTTCCATATTACTCTTGTTTTTTGCTTTACTCGTATTTTCAATATTTGTTTGTGTTATGCAGTTGTCAATGTACCATTTTCCGTATAAAAAAACATAAGTCAGCTTTCCACTTCCCTTATGCTTAACCAGAGGTATATTCCTTATACTTGGCCCACATACAGCGTTTATCTTATACGATACTGCCTTGTATGCTGTTCTATACGTCGCCGCCCCTCATTCACGGGACAGCTTACATATACTACCACACCACTATACCTTACGTCAAGTGTTTTTACCCTCTTTTTTAAAAATTTTTTATCTTTTTTTATTCTTTTTTTTAGCCCTGCTATTTTTTGGTATTTTAGGGACGAAAAAACACATGAATAGCGGATTAGAGCCGCTTCTAAACCAAACAAAAAAGCGGCTTCGCTCTGAAACCGCCTTTAATTCTATTTATTATATAACGCTTAGGACAACGAGAACGTCGTCTGACGGTTGAAGATCATACCGCAGGTGATATCGTCTACAAACTCCTTATCGCCAAGACCGCCAAGGATTTCGGTGTATTCCGAAACGCCGCCCTTCATACGCTGCTCGGTACGGTCACCGGTAACGTACTGTGTATAGTCTACACCAAGAGTGAATGCTCTCTCGCACTCAAGCTTAACGGTAAACGTATCTACGTCGTACGGAAGCTCGAAATGAATGGTGCTGTTGCCATCGTTAATGATTTCGATATCGCCCGAGCCAGTGCTTATAACAAGCTTGGTTACATAAGAAACATTGGTAAGCGTAATATCAATAAAGCTGCCTGCACCACTATCATAAGTTTCAAAGGTAAGAGTCTTTTCGGTGCTATCCATTGAAACATTTATGGGCGAAAGAGTGCCAAGAAGTGCCTCGGTTGAACCGCTAAAGCTCTTTTGATAAGCCTGCTCGTCAGCATTCCAAGTATAGTCGTTATTAACGGAGCCGAAATACTTATAAGCCACTTGGTCATAAACATTGAGAGTTTGAGTCGCGGACGAGGTGCCTACCTGCTGCCAAGTATAGACAAGGCTGTCGTTTTTAGCCGCCTCGCGGTATGAATACGTATCAACGATATTGGTGCTGAAATGCTGCTTGGGACACACTGCAAACATTATAATAAGGAATGCCGCAAATACAGCAAGAATTGCAACGCCGTATCTGTTGTGGTACTTCCACTCTACCTTTTCCTTTACAACCTTTTTGGTGGTGCGCTCTTCAAATCTACCCTTCTTCGCCCCCTCAACCTTTTCGGTAACAACACGCTCCACGCGAATGGTGTGCTTGGGAAGCTTGCTTACTGCCCTTTCGAGCATAGGTCTGAGCGCCAAGAAATACGGAGCAATTACGCTGAAGCCGAGCACCGCAACACCAAGAATAAGCGGCAAGTAAACTGCGCTGAGGGTGTAGCTTGCTCCGATAAGCACAGGCACAACAGCGGGGGTAAGAACGATAAGCGGAAGCGTATAGCTAAAGAGTCTTTCAACACCAAAACCGTATTTAGCCTTGAACTTGTCGCCGAACACGACGTTAAGCACTAAAATCGCGCCCTCCAAAATTGCGGTGATTGCAAACGGAAGAGCCGCCGACGGCATAGCAAACGCCATAACGATACCGAGAATCATAAGCCACAACGCACCGCCACGAACTACCTTGCTTGCTTCGATCTTGTAGAATCTACGAATAAGCAAGAACGATCCGATATAAGCAACAAGCGCAAGAATCATTGCGGAAATAAACAAGCCAACGTTTGTATAGGTAACAGACGTGAGTGCGTGAATGGGAATTGCGCCAAATCCTGCAAGCATAAGAGCAAGCACGAAGTAGCACGCAAACAACATAATAACAGTTGCAACAACAGCAATAAGCTGAGCAACAACTCCGCCTACAACGCCCTTATAACCGCCCTTGCGGACAAGCATATAAACTGCAAAAATCAAAAGTGCCGCCGCAACGCCGCCCAAAACGTACGAAACAATGGGCGAATACGAGAACGCAAGACCCAAGAACGAGAACACACCAACTGCATTCGCTTCTTTAATTTCCTTTCCGTCATATCCGTAAGCCGAAACAAGCGATTTCATAGCACCGCCAACTGCCTTAATCTTGCTGTCAGCAACGTTTTCTACCGTATCACGGGTAGTATTGATATATGACTGGTTGCCGCCAAAGAACACGTTGATCTTCGCCGTGTCGAACACGTTGTAATCGGTATGTGCTTGATTTACACCGCCGAGCGCATCCAAAAGACCGCTTGCGTTAGCCTTAACGCCTGCAACCGAAATTCCCTCGGAAGACACCGAAAGCGCACCGGTACCGGTTGCACCAAAGCTTACAGCAAGAGAAACATTTGAGGTGATGCCGTCAAAGCCCTTAAACTCATTTTTGAAGGCATAAGCACCAAGAGCACCCTCGTGCTCCGCATCGGTAAACACAAACAAAAGAGTACGCTCGGGAATTTTTCCGTTTTCGTAATCAGCTGCAAGCTCCAAAACAGTTTGAAGCATAGCCGCCGCCTGAATCGCCTCGGTGCCACTTTGGCTACCTGCTGCCGAATCGTAATTTGCCATAAACAAAACCACCTCGGAATTTGCATAGCTTTCACTACCGTCTTCAGCCGCAACCGTTTTGCCGGGAATTGCAACAATTATGTTAGTAAGCGTTTTTACCGCATAATACAGCTCGCCGTCCTTAGCGGGAATCGCCGAAAGCGTTTCTTCACCAAGCGTAAGCTCCTGAGCTACATAAGTAGGTCCATCGATTGTGGCGGTTGCGTAACCGTCAGACGCCTTGCCGCGAGGATTGGTAAATCCGGCACCAATAAGTGTGTCCTTGATATAGTTGCGAACGCTCGTCTGATTGCCGTGTTCATAGGAATTATGAACGGTCTCCATTACTTCCGCATGAACCCTGACCTTTTCGACAAAGTCATTATCTGCCTTTGTGCCAAAGCTCACGCCCGAACTAATGAAGCCAAAAATCAAAGCAAGGACAAAAACGCCTGCCAAAATCGGATAATAGATTTTTTTCAATTTAGCCATTTTAGTTTCTCCGTAGATTAGTACATATACCAATACAGTTTACCACATCAAAACAAAAATAACAATTCTTTTAGTGTGAATTTTTGTAAAAATTTATAAAATTCTTTAATGACAACCCGATTTTACGTTGTTTTTTGCTATGCACCGCGCCTTGAATAGGCACACGAAGCAGCTGTGCTATTCAAAATAGGGCTTTCGCTACTAAAGAGCGCGACGTTACCGTTGAGAATAACAGCGTGACCGATAACTCTGTTTGCGCCAATTCGGCTTTCGATAAAAGTGCGGGACACGCAACCCTCGGGCTGACGGTCGGTTACAAAGCCCACGATACCGCCGCCGATTTTTTTTGCCGCTACCTCGCCAAAATACTCGTCCCTTTCCAAAATAACGATATCACCTGCCCTAAGATTTCCGGTACAAGATACACAAACGTACATAATTGCTCCTCCAATGTTTTTTCTTAATTATACACGCATATACTTGACACCATTATGTCATATTGATATAATTTTTTAAAGTTCATTTTGAGGAGGCAATTATGAAAAGCGGAGTTATGTTTGGAATACTACTTACCATTCTTAATAATCGCAAGGTAAAAAGCGAATATCTTGCCGAAAAGTTTGAGGTAAGCACCCGCACGGTGGCTAGGCATATCGACTCGCTGTGCGAGGGCGGCGTACCTATCATTTCGGTGCGTGGCATAAACGGCGGCTATATGATTGCAGACGATTTCAGGTTGGAACGTTCGTTCTTTACAAAGGACGAGCTGCATAGACTGCTTACCTGCCTTAATGCGACCGCCACCTCGTTTGACGGGCAAAACCATGACATTATCGAAAAGCTCAAGCACATGGGCTCGGTAAAGGAAAACGAAAAATATCTTCTAAAAACGGACACTCTTATTATTGACGTAGGCACGTGGACAAATCCTCAAAGCTATCGGGGCAAAATAGAAACAATCAATAAAGCTATCGATGGCGACCTTACCATAAACATGGAGTACACGGACAACAAGGATCTTTACAGCATTCGTGATTTTGACCCTTACTGCCTGGTGCTTAAAGAAGGCGTGTGGTACGTGTACGGCTTTTGTCACCTACGCAACGACTTTAGACTGTTTCGACTTGCGAGAATAAAAAACATGACGATAACCGAAAACAAGTTTGAGCGCAAGGAAAGCGACGTATACGAAAAGCTTAACGGCGTCTTTGACGACACCGACCTTGTAGAGCTTGAATTTGAGTTCTTCTCCACCGCCCTATCCGAGGTTGAGGAGTGGTTGGGTCACGAGGCTATTTCTGAACGCGGACACACCTACATAGCAAAGGCGTCGCTGTACGGCGGCAACCTGCTGATAAACAAGCTTCTCTCGTTTGGTAGCAGTATAAAAATTCTAAAGCCACAAGCCTTAAAGGAAGAGCTTCTTGTCGAATGCAGGCGCGTCCTAAAACGCTACGATTATTAAAGACACTCTATGTCCTGATGGCTAAATCAACTGTAATAATTATTAGAAAAAAAGAGCATACGCATGCTCTTTTTTTGTTTTTTATTTAAGTTCAGCCTATTATTTTAGCAAAAAACGTCGTTAGATAATTGTAAATAATCGGGGTGATTATAATGTTTAGAATGCAAGAAATGACGCAAATAATAATCGCCGCGATGCTCCAGCCCTTTAATGTTTTGTTGCCCGATTTTATTGCTTGTACGGTTGCTATTATCGCAAGCACCGCACCTACAATTACGCTGATAAAAAGCGAGCAAACTATGCTCCATATATGAAGCGTAAGCTTTGGTCTAGGGACGCCCGTCTCCCCCATCCTTGCATATTCAGACACTTCGGTAGGGCATCCGCAATTGGCACATTCTGCCTCGCCGTCTTCTATCGGATAGCCGCAAAGCAAGCAATAAGCCTGCCCATCGTCCGCCACGTATTTCACATGAGGTGCCGCTTGCACCTTTTGCCCGCAAGCCATGCAAAATCTGTCATTTTCGCTAAGCTTATTTCCACAATTATTACAAAACATATACCGCCCTCACTTTTATAATATAAGCGCAAACGGCACGATTATTCCAACAGCAACAAGGGTTATGACAAGAGCGATCTCTGCCGCAACAACGACAACGCTTAGTATTATTGCCTTTATGCCGTCATTACGCAGTACGACGTCCTCACCTTTGGCACCAATGACAATTGAAAGTATCCCCAAAACGATACCAACTAGCGGCGCAATAAGCGAAAAGATAAGTGCAAGATTACCAAGCTTGTTTGTCTTTTGTCTTTTTTTTGCTTTTGCTTTAGCCATATAGCACCCCCCCTTTATATTTTCTTTAGGCTCCGCCAAAAGCAGAGCCCGTAATCAAATTAGTTATTTTGCACAAGTAAGGCCGCAGATATCGCGCAACGCATCTACTGTCTTCTCGTTGTAAGCGCTTACGTCCGAAAGGAACGCAACGAGTCTTTTTTTACATTCCTCTTTAACATCAAGAGCCGCCTCTACCGCACCGAGATTTGCACTGCCCACTTCCTTGATAAGCCTTTCGATCATCTTTGCGTGCGCTTCCATTCCGCCAGTAAGGCAAGCGGGGGTAAATTTAATTTCCTTAGTAAGATACTTTTCGATAGTTTTAAGCTCGCCCAAGGTGGTATCGCTTATGCGGAAAAGACCTGCCATCGCACAAATATCAAGATTCGCAAGAGCACTGTTTTCGGGCTTAGGCTCGCCACGCATAAACGCAAGCTCGATTACGAATTTGCTTTCTACCTTGCGGAGGCTGATAAAGATGCTTCCGCCCTCTTTTTTGTAAGCAGCTACAATTTTGAGCGCGTACTCGGCAAGCTTTTCGCGATTTGTGCAGCTAAGGCGAAGGGTAGTAAGATACCAGCCTACCTCGCTAACGTTGATATACGGATATTCTGCGCTCTTAAGCTTTCTTGCGTCTGCCGCCTTATGGATAGGAAGCATCTTGTGTCCGCAAACAAAATGACCGTGAGGGAAATCGGACTCTGCCGTGCAAATGTACCAAGACGGAGTAGCTTCGATAAAGTCGAACATAACGTCAAGAGCCTCTGCATTAAGCTCCATCGGCTTATGCTGACCGTAAATTATATGGCCCATGCCCGAATGGAATGCACGCTTTGCCGCCCTATAATACAAATCGTCGCCAAGCTCAAGCGGAATATAACGCTCGGAAGCATGAACGCCATAGCCCTCGCCCTCTACGCAGAAGCAGCAACCGGGGTACGACTTTTTGCCGCCACAGCAGTCTGCAAAAACAACCTCGAGATTTTTATCTCCCTTATTTTCCCATCTGTCAAAGTCCATGCGAGCCGAACCGTTTTTTACTGCATAATCAAACGCCCACTCAAGCGCCTTTACGTGGTTCTTGCTAAGACCGTTAAAGGTGTCTGCAACCTCGCCCGGACGAAGCGATACAATATCCATAATTTCCGCATCAAAAGCCTTGCGGTACTCATTAGTATAAATCCCGTTTTCTACGGCATACCCAAACAAGCTGTCGAGGATCGCAAAGGGATTTTCCATTGCTTCGATTTCATCCTCGTCTACCTCGTAAGCCTCGTAAGCGGTAAGGCCGAGCTTATGCATAAGCTTGTTACGAACGTAAATTTCGTTTGCTTCGTCAAGCAACAAATGAATTTTTGCATAGGTAATAAGTTTTTCGATATTCAAATAAATGTTCATATATTCCTCCTATTCGGGTTTTACCACGTTGATATATTTATCCACCGCAAAATATTTCCACGGCGTAATTTCGGGCGGGAACGCCTTAAAGACCATTATTTGCCTAGTAACGGGGTGCAAAAACCTTAGACTGTATGCCCAAAGCGCAAGATTGTGTCCTTTTGCAAGCGTGTCTCCTCCATACCTTGCATCACCGAAAATCGGACAGCCCTGTCCCATCATTTGAACACGAGCCTGATGACTTCTGCCGGTGATAAGCTTAATATCGATAAGAGCAATTTTGTCGTTTACCTCAAGCACGCTGTAATCCAAAATTGCTTTTTTGGCGCCCTCAATCATTGCGGGCACGATTTTTACGGTGTTTGCCGCCTCGTCCTTTACAAGGTAGTTTTGCAGTCTGCCGCGTCTGTCGCGCGGATGTCCTACCGTAACGGCAAGATACTTCTTTTCGAACTCGCCGCCGACGATTTGCTCGCTTAGCCTTGCCGCCGCCTTGCTGGTACGCGCAAAAACCATAATTCCACCCGTGGGTCTATCCAATCTGTGAACGAGTCCGATGTACGCCTCACCCGGCTTGTTGTACTTGACCTTAACGTACTCCTTAACCATATTAAGCAGGTCTTGGTCGCCGCTCGAGTCTGCCTGCGTAGGCACGTTTTGCGGTTTTACCACAACGATCACGTGATTATCCTCGTACAAAACGATTAAATCTTCCATCATATCCTCCAAAATCCGCT
>SVHR01000049.1 GCA_015055705.1 Clostridiales bacterium
ATTTCTTCGCTTGGGCAGAGTGACCGAATAAATATCAGTCGCAACGAGCTTGCCGACTATTTTGACTGCGCTCCGAGTCAGATAAATTACGTGCTTTCTACAAGGTTTACGCTGGATAGGGGGTATATAATCGAGTCAAGGCGGGGCGGTGGAGGATACGTTACGCTGCTAAAAATCAGCAACAAAAGCGATCTGCTTGACGAGCTTAGCAAAATCAATATCAGTGAGGGTGTAAGCTATAACCGAGCGTGTCAGATTGTAGATAGGTTAGTCAGCGAGGGATATTTGTCCCAGCACGAGGGCGCGATTGTGGTCGCTATGCTTAGTGACAAGTCACTTGTTGCGCCGGCGGTAAACAAGGACACGCTACGAGCTTCTATAATAAAGGGGCTTGCCAAAGAACTTTCTAAGTAGAGGTAAAAATGATTTGTCAAAGATGTAACAAAAAAGAAGCTACAGGGTATATGGAAACGACCGTAAACGGAATAAAGAAGCGAGTTTACGTTTGTCCCGAGTGCTTCAAGCAAGCACAGCTCGAAATGTACTCGTCTTATGACGATATGGGTCTGTTTTCGGGCTTGATGGGCGTGCCCGGAGCCAAGGCAAAGTGCAGCAAATGCGGCACGACATTGCGAGAAATTTCGGACACCTGCTTTGTTGGCTGTCAGTATTGCTATAGCGAGTTTGGCGATAGGCTTAAGCCGCTTCTTCGCAACCTGCAGTCGGCACAAATGCATATAGGCTCGGGTCCTGACGGCGAGAAAAGCGACGAGATTGCTGAGCTTAACGGCAGACTTCGCAAAGCGGTCGAAGCAGAGGACTACGAGCAAGCGTTAAAAATTCAGGAAATGCTGAAAAAGCTTAAAGGAGAAGCAAAATGAACGAAAATATAATTCTTTCGTCAAGGGTTCGCCTTGCTCGCAATGTGGACGGCTTGCCCTTTAAGCGTGTAAATACCTCTACAATAGCGGCAAAGGCGATGTCAGCTCTTCGCACAACGGATTCGTACACCATGTATCCGATGACGGCGCTTAGACCCATCGAGCAGCTTCGACTTGTCGAAAGGCACCTTATAAGCAAGGAGCTTACAGACTGCGGCGGAAGTGCAATAATACGCTCGGACAACAAGGTAAGCGTTATGATAGGCGAAGAGGATCATATTCGAGAGCAATGTATTTTGGAGGGACTTAATCTTCACGATGCGTATACCGAGCTTAGACACATAGATAAGGTGCTTAGTGGCGAGTTTAAGTTTGCGTTCAGCCCGACTTATGGATATCTAACCTCGTGTCTTACCAACGTTGGCACGGGAATGAGGGCTTCGGTAATGATGTTTTTGCCTGCGCTTTCACTTACGGGCTCGCTAAATAAATGTATAAGCGGTGTGACAAGGCTTAATATGGCGGTACGCGGTGTGTACGGTGAGGGTAGTGAAGCCGAGGGATACGTATATCAGATTTCAAACCAAAAAACATTGGGGATATCCGAAAGTGACATAGTGGCATCGGTAGAAAATGTGGCAAACCATATCGTTGAGTCCGAAATTAAGGCTCGCGCGGCACTTATGCAAACTGACCCTGACGGACTAAAGGACAAGATTTTGCGTTCGTACGGCATACTGTGCAATTGCTACTCGATAAGCAAAAGCGAATTTATGAAATTGATTGCTTTTGTAAAGCTTGGGGTATATTATAAGATATTGGATTGTGCCGACATGGCGGCACTCGAAAGCTTAATTGCAGAAATTCAACCTGCATGTCTTTGCCTTGATGCAGGAGGTATGATAGACGGCGGCGAGCGTGACAAGCTTCGCGCAGAGAAATGTTATAAGCTAAGGCAAATTATTATGAGAACAGGAGGTTAGTAATGAAGGTTCAAATAACCGAAAATTTAAAGACAGCACTTGTTTTGGCAAAAAAGGCGGCAATAAAATATTCTAATCCCGAGGTGGGCACCGAGCATCTTTTGTACGGTCTTGCCAAAAACAGCAAGAGTATGGTTTCTAAGCTACTTGCCGAATACGGCGTTACGCCTGAGCGCATAGAGGATATTTTGCGTGAAGAAAGTCACGTTGTTATTATGGGTGAGCCCGAGCTTAGTATAAGAGTTAGCGGCACTATTGTTACTGCATACAAGCGTGGTATCGAAAGAGGATATCCGTATGCAAACAGTGCAAGCGTTTTGTATTGCATTCTCGAGGACACTGCGGCGCTTGCTTGCGGAATTTTAACTAACGTGTTCAAGGTGGATAGAGTCGCACTTGCCGCCGCTTTACAAAATGCGGAGGGTACGGGAGGCATTCAACAGGAGCAAAGCTCCTTGCCTGAGCAGTTAAGGGATCTTGGTGTAGACATTACACAAAAGGCTCGTCAGCAAAAAATAGATCCAATTATCGGCAGAAAGGACGAAATCGAGCGTATAATTCAAATTCTTTGCCGTAAAACAAAGAATAATCCTGTGCTTATAGGCGAGCCGGGTGTGGGCAAGAGCGCAGTGGTAGAGGGACTTGCCAAGGAAATCGTAGAGGGCAATGTTCCCGAGCTGCTTAAAAACAAAGTAATATTCAGCCTTGACATTGGTAGCATAATTGCAGGTACAAAATACCGTGGCGCAATGGAGGAAAAGCTGAAAGACGCAATAAACGCAATTAAGGAAAATAACAATATTATCGTGTTTATTGACGAGCTTCATACCCTGGCACAGGCGGGTGGCAAGGAGGGCGAGGTTTCACCGTCCGATATTCTCAAGCCGTATCTTGCCCGTGGCGAGTTGCAAACTATAGGAGCAACCACAACAGATGAGTACCGCAAGTACATCGAGGTGGACAAAGCCTTAGAGCGTAGATTTCAGCCCATCATCGTAGCGCCCCCGTCAGTTGAGGACACTATCGAAATTCTCAAGGGGTTGCGCGAAAATTACGAGGCATTCCACAAGGTAAGACTATCCGACGAGGCAATCGAGGCGGCGGCAAAAATGTCTGACAGATACATTATGGACAGATTTTTGCCCGATAAGGCAATCGACCTTATTGACGAGGCGATGAGCAAGGCTAAGGTAAGCGGCAATACCGTTCCCGACGACGTAAAGGTTATGGAAGAACGCCTTGCCGTGCTGAACAAGCAAAAGGACGAGGCGGTGGCAAGCGAGGATTACGCCAAAGCGATGCAGCTTCGCAACGAGCGTGACCAGCTTATAAAGGAAATGGAAAAGGCTAAGCTTGATTGGAGTAAAAGCAGCGAACGTGCAAAGGGAGTCATAACTGCCGAAAACATTGCCGAAATCGTGGCAAAGTGGACCAAAATTCCCGTAAGCAAGCTTTCCGAAACAGAGACTGAAAGGCTTGTTCATCTCGAAAAGATTTTGCACGAGCGAGTTATAGGTCAGGACAAGGCGGTGGTAAGCGTATCCAAAGCCATTCGTAGAGCAAGAGCAGGACTCAAAGACCCCAACCGTCCGATAGGAACGTTCCTGTTTATGGGACCGACCGGGGTAGGCAAAACCGAGCTTACAAAGGCGCTCAGCGAGGTTATGTTCGATGACGAAAATGCCGTTATACGCTTGGATATGTCCGAGTATATGGAATCACACAGCGTCAGCAAGCTTATCGGCTCGCCTCCGGGGTATGTGGGCTTTGACGACGGCGGTCAGCTTACCGAGCAGGTGCGCCGTAAGCCGTACAGCGTAGTGCTGTTTGACGAAATCGAAAAGGCTCACCCTGATGTATATAATATTTTGCTTCAGCTTATGGACGACGGTAGACTTACTGATTCACAGGGTAGGCTGGTAAGCTTTAAAAACACCATTATTATTATGACGTCAAACGTTGGCGTTGCCGAGCTTAAATCGGTGCGTTCACTTGGCTTTGGCGGCGGTACGGCGGACAATGAGCGCAAAACCGAGGACGTAATAAATTCTGCGCTTAGGCGTCACTTTAAGCCGGAATTTCTCAACCGTATCGACGTTATTTGTACCTTCAACCATCTTACCAGGGACGATATTGGCAAGATTGCACACCTTATGCTTGGCAAGGTACAAAAGAAGCTTAACGAGCGTAATATTAGGCTAAACGTAACTGATGCTATGCTTGAATTTATTATCCAAAAGGGATATGATATGGAGTACGGAGCGCGTCCGTTGCGTAGAGTTATCGAGCAAAATATCGAAGATGCCATTGCCGAAGAGATTCTGGACGGCAAAATTAAGGACGGCGATGCCGTTACGGCTGATTTTGCCAACGGTCAAGTGAAAATATTTGCAAATATTTTGTAAAATTTTTGAAATCAGTATTTACAAAACGAAAAATATATGTTATAATATAGTTACAGTTAAGGAGGACTACATTATGGTTATTGAATTTTTGAGTAAGAATTACAGCCCTGCCGACAAGCTTAAGGACCTTATCGAAAAAAAGGTTCAGCGTCTCGACAAATTCTTTGTTGGTGAAGACACCAAGGTTAAGGTTTGCCTTAAGCAAGTGAAGGAAACTTATACGCTCGAGCTTACAATCGTGCTTGACAGCACCGTTTTGCGTGCAGAAGTAACGAGCGACAATATGTACAACAATATTGATATTGCGCTTCCCAAGCTTGAGAAGCAGATTATAAAGCATCACAAAAAGCTACTTTCCAACACTAAGAAGGTTCGCGCATCGTTTGCAGAGGAAGCCGCGGCTGCTCAGATTGAGCCAGAAAAGCACAGCACCGTAGTAAGGACTAAGACATATGAGCTTACCCCCATGACGGTAGAAGATGCAATCGAGGAGCTTGAGCTTGTAGAACACAGCTTCTTCGTATTCCTTAATAAAGGAACCGGCAATGTTAACGTACTGTACAAAAGAATCGAAGGCGATTACGGTTTGATACAGGCGGTAGTGTAAATTGAGGCTTGACTATACAAATATGATGGCCGCTTCGCTTGGCGAGTGCGGTCTAAAAGAGGTAAATTATTCTCGTAATGCGTTTGACAAGGTTATATCCACTCTTGGCACAGGTTGGCAAGAGTGGGCTAACCTTATTAGTGATGGCGAAATTGATGAAATTACACAATTTTGCCGTCCTATTTGCGAAAAAGCCGAAAGTGTGGTGGTGCTTGGAATAGGCGGATCTGCGCTTGGTGCTATCGCGGTAGCAAATGCGCTTACTCATTTTAGGCACAACGAGTTGCCCCGAGAAAAGCGTAACGCGCCCAAATTTTACGTCGAGGATAACGTTGACCCCGAGCGTATGGCAGCGCTATTGGACGTTGTTGACGTAAGCAACACATATTTTATTGTCGCTACAAAAAGTGGCGAAACCAGCGAGACGCTTAGTCAATTTTTGATTATTTACGATGCGCTTTCGTCTAAGCTTGGCGATAAAGCCAAGGAGCATATTATAGCAATCACCACCTTGGGTAAGGGCAAGCTGTACGAAATTGCCGTATCCGAGGGTTTTAAGTTGTTTGGGATAGGTAAAGGCGTGGGTGGCAGATTTTCGGTTTTTTCGCCCATAGGCTTGGTTCCGCTTGCCTGTATCGGTATTGATATCAAGGGACTTGTCAGCGGTGCGGCAAAGGCGGCGCAAATCAGTCAAAACCCGGATATAAACGCCAATATTGCGCTTATGATGGCAGCGCTAAATGTGGAAGCTTACAAAAAGGGCTGTAATATGAGCGTTATGATGCCGTATGCCGACAGTCTAAAATTTATGTCCGACTTTTTTGCTCAGCTTTGGGGAGAGTCGTTAGGAAAGAAACAAGACTTATGTGGAAATACTGTGCACGTTGGACAAACGCCCGTAAAGGCACTTGGCGTAACCGATCAGCACAGTCAAATTCAGCTATATACCGAGGGACCGTTTGACAAGGTAGTAACCTTTTTGACGGTAACAAATTTCCGTAACTATTGCGTTATTCCCAATGATAAACGTATAGACGGATTAGAGTTTTTGAAGGGACACACGCTTAACGAGCTTATAAATGCCGAGCAAGCCGCAACGGCTTTTGCACTTAAAAAGGCAGGTAGAATGAATATGACGCTTTGCCTTGATGCTGTTACGGCGGAATCGGTGGGCGAGCTTATTATGACGCTAATGTATCAGACGGCATTTGCAGGTGCCATGCTTAATATAGACACCTACAATCAACCCGGCGTGGAGGAGGGCAAAAAAGCCACCTTTGCTATTATGGGTCGGATTGGATACGAGCAAAAACTACAGGAAATGACCGCACAAAGCGGTGAATATAAAATCGAGAGGGAGTAATTATGAAGAAAACTATTGAGTCGGTAGACGTAAGTGGCAAGAAATGCCTTGTTAGGTGCGACTTTAACGTACCTATGGAGGGCGGCAAAATCACAAACGATAATCGTATCGTGGGCGCATTGCCGACTATTAAGTATCTTATACAAAAGGGCGCAAAGGTAGTTTTGTGTTCGCACCTTGGTAGACCCAAGGGAGAATTTAATCTTAAATATACGCTTGCACCCGTAGCAGAAAGACTCAGCGAGCTTTTGGGTAAGCCCGTTGTATTTGCTAAGGACGTTGTAGGCGAGGACGCTTGCGCTAAGGTTGCGGCTCTTAAGAACGGAGAGGTTATGCTACTCGAAAATCTCCGCTTCCACAAGGAGGAGGAAAAGAATGACGAGGAGTTCTGCCGCAAGCTTTCTGCTTTCTGCGACGTGTACGTAAACGATGCGTTTGGTACGGCGCACAGAGCGCACGCTTCTACTGCAGGTATTGTTACTTACGGCTTTGCAAAGGTGGCGGTAGCAGGCTTCCTTATTGCAAAGGAGCTTGAATGTATGGATAAGGTTCTCGGTACTCCCAACCGTCCGCTTGTAGCAATTTTGGGCGGAGCAAAGGTTTCTGACAAAATCGGAGTTATTAGTAACCTTTTGGAAAAGGCTGATACCATTATTATCGGCGGCGGCATGGCATATACCTTCCTTCGTGCAAAGGGTATGCAGATTGGTAAGAGCATTTGCGAGGAAGATAAGCTTGACCTTGCAAGAGAGCTTATGGCAAAGGCAGAGGAGCGCAAAATCAAGTTCCTTTTGCCGGTTGACGTAAGAGTTACCGAGAATTTCCCCGACCCGATTTCGGCAGAGGTTCCGTTTAGACAGGTTGCAATTGATTGCATTACCGAGGACGTTATGGCGCTTGATATTGGCGATAACACCGCAAAGCTTTATGGCGAAACGGTAGCAAAAGCAGGAACGGTCGTTTGGAACGGTCCTATGGGCGTATTCGAAAATCCGTGCTTTGCTAAAGGAACGCTTGCCGTAGCAACCGCACTTGCCGAAAGCGACTGCATTTCGGTAATCGGTGGCGGCGACAGCGCGGCGGCAGTTGCTAAGATGGGTCTTGACGACAAGATGACGCATATTTCTACAGGTGGCGGCGCAAGCCTTGAATATTTGGAGGGTAAGGCGCTTCCGGGTATCGTATGCCTCAATGACTAATTTATAGCATTACTTAAGAAAATTATGGATTATAAAGAACTTGCATTGATAAAACACAAGGAGTGGAAGGGCAAGCTGGAGGTTGTTTCCCGCGCGCCCCTTGCCACTAAGGACGATCTTTCGACGGCTTATACACCCGGCGTAGCTCAGCCGTGTCTGGAAATCGCAAATGACCCCGAAAACGCCTACGTTTATACCCGAAAGGGAAATATGGTTGCGGTAATTTCGGACGGAAGCGCAGTGCTCGGGCTTGGAAATATCGGCGGTCTTGCGGGTATGCCCGTTATGGAAGGAAAAAGCATACTCTTTAAAAGCTTTGGCGGTGTGGATGCTTTTCCCATCTGTCTTGATACGCAGGACACCGAGGAAATCATCAATACCATCGTCAATATTGCACCCTGCTTTGGCGGAATAAACCTCGAGGATATTTCGGCACCAAGATGCTTCGAAATCGAGCGTGCGCTAATCGAAAGGCTGGATATTCCAGTATTTCACGACGACCAGCACGGAACGGCAATTGTAGTTTTGGCGGCAATAATCAACTCCCTTAAGCTTGCCAAAAAGAAAATAGAGGACATCACCGTTTGTATTTCGGGCGCAGGCGCGGCAGGTAGCGCTATTTGCCGCTTGCTTTTAAGCGTTGGCGTAAAGGATGTCATTATGGTTGGTAGCAAGGGTATTGTCCATAAGGATATGGAAGGAATGGACAGCAACAAAAAAGAGCTTAGCCTTCTTACCAACAAGACGGATAGGCGTGGCTCACTTAAGGACGCTGTTGCCGGTGCGGACGTGTTTGTCGGAGTATCCAAGGGCGGATTGCTTACGGGAGAAATGGTGGAGAGTATGGCAAAAAATGCTATCGTATTTGCTATGGCAAATCCTGTTCCCGAGATTTTCCCCGATGAAGCAAAAAAGCACGGTGCATTGGTAGTGGGCACGGGCAGAAGTGATTACCCCAACCAAGTCAATAATGTGCTTGCCTTCCCCGGTATCTTCCGTGGTGCACTTGACGTAAGAGCAAAGCGAATTACTCAAAAAATGAAGATTGCTGCGGCTTACGCGCTTGCTTCGCTTGTATCAGACGAGGAGCTAAATCCCGATTATGTATTACCGGGAGCGTTTGATAAGCGTGTTGCACCTTCGGTTGCACGCGCGGTAATGGAAAGCAACGAAGATTAAAAGGCATAGTATTTTACTAGCATTCCTAAAATTTCATTGGAAGCAAAGCCCTCTATGGCGCCAAGACCGGCGGCAGGGGGCTTTTTGCTTGCAGATTTTAGGGCGTTTATAAGAGGCTCGCTTTTTTTATCCTTAGGTAAAAGAGCTTCGATTGCGGCTTGCTTGCCGCCGCTTTTTAGTGCGGTCATAATTTTTATTATATCCGCATTCTTTTCGTTTTTTAGTAGAAGCGGCAAAATTGCATCAAAATTCATACTTTTTCCCCCTGCAATAGAATACACTATTTATTATATTCGCGCATAAAAATTATAGTAACGATTTCTTTGTGGGGGAGATATGGTAAGTCTAAAAAAATTTTCTGCAGAAAAAAAAGAGCAAAAGGGTCAAGCGGACAGTGAGATGATGGATCAAGTGATGGATAAGTACAGGAACAAAAGTGAGGAAGAACTGATTGAATCGCTTATGGAAGCCGCCCGTAATGCAAAAAAGGACGGCTCATTTGACGAACAGTCCCTGAGTAGTTTTGTTTCACTTGTTTCGCCGCACCTAAGCGACAGCCAAAAGGATAAGCTTAGCAATTTGATTTCGGTAATAAAGCTAGAGGACTAGATTTACAAAGGTCTAAAAGTCTTAAGTCCACCCTTGACTACCTTACAGTCGAGAATAAAGTTCTCTTTAATTTCGCCGTCCATTTGTACCGGTCTGCCATCGGTGGGGCGTATAACAACTTCCTTGCATTGCATTACCTTGGTAATGGGCAGGTCGAGGTGCTTTCCTTTTAGAAATTTGAGTAGAGGACGTAGGATTTTTCCGTTTTCGGGCATCTGAATGATTATAACGTCAAGCAATCCATCGTCCGGCTTTGAGTTTGGCGAAAGCTTCATGCCGCCCCCGAATTGAGTGCCGTTGCAAATTCCTACCATTACAGCCTTGTAGTTGGTCGTATTGCCGTTAACTGTCACATCAATCGAGTATGGCTCAAAATGCCACACGCAGTAGAGTAGACTGCTAAGATACGTGATTTTGCCCTTTCTGCCTGCAACACGCTTGAGTACGTCAATATCAAGTCCCGTGCCTGCAACGTTAAGACAACGCCTTTCGCCCACTTGAATATAGTCAAGTGCAAGCGGATTGCCCTTTATGATAACCTCTAGTGCCT
>SVHR01000050.1 GCA_015055705.1 Clostridiales bacterium
CTGCGCCGCCCTTTGGGCTCGAATTGCCTTGTCTACCTGAGGTAGTTTTACAGCCGCCGTACCCGCACGCTCGGAGTACGGAAAAACGTGAATTCCGGCAAACCTCGCCGCCCTTGCCGTATCCATACATCTATTATGGTCGTCCTCCGTTTCGGTGGGAAATCCGGCTATAATATCGGTAGTGATTGCGGCAAAAGGAAAGTGCGAATATATGAGCTTTGTCTTTGCCAAATATTCGGCTACCGTGTAGTGCCTGTTCATCTTTTTTAGCACGCTGTCCGAGCCGCTTTGAAGCGACAAATGGAAGTGGTCGCAAAAGCCGCATTCGCCTAAAGCAACAAGCAGATTTTCGTCAATGACCTCGCATTCGAGCGAGCTCAATCTTTTACGCGCAGGCACATCCTTAAGAGCATATACAAGCTTTGTCAAGCCGCCGCCCTCCGCCTTAAAATCGGATACGTTGATGCCCGTCAGGATTATCTCCTTGCTGTGCCGTGCCACCTCATACGCTTCTTTTACGATACTGTCTATGCTACGAGATCTGCTTCGGCCTCTAAGATAAGGGATTCGGCAATAAGTGCAAAAGTTGTTACAGCCGTCCTGTACCTTGATATAGCTGCGTGTCATCGTGCTTTTGGGGCTTAGATTATCCTCGTACTCGGTAGGCAGATCGCAACCGTAAAAGCGGTTTTGGTCATTTATGTCTGATATACCAGCGTTTTTGCTGTTTATGTCTGACATAAATCGCTTTACTGCCTCAATTTTGCCGCCCACACCGCTGACTGCGGTCACCTTTTGGTTACAAAGGAACCTTTCGGGATTGTTTTGCGAGCTACACCCTAGCACCAAAATTTTTGCGTCAGGGTTATGCTTTTTTAGCCTTTCTACCGCTTGGCGCGATTTTTTGTCCGCCTCAGCCGTCACCGAGCAGGTGTTTAGAACGTACACGTCGGCAGGCTCTATCTTGTCGGTTGCCTCGTGCCCCAACTCGTGAAAGAGGTTGATTATAGCCTGTCCCTCGTACGAGTTGACCTTGCACCCCAGCGAAAAAACTACCGCCTTCATTGAAGCTCACCTGCCTCATAAGCCGCAAGCGCAGTTGCTACTACGCAAGCCGTTTCGGCACGCAAAATGCGTTTGCCAAGGTTTATCGGGCGCACGCCTCGCGCAATAATTTGCTCGGCTTCCTTGTCGGAAAATCCGCCCTCGCTACCTACTATTATCGCAATTTTTTTGCCGCCGGCTTTGATTATATCGTTAAGCCTTTCGCCGCTTTTTTCGTACATAAAAAGCACGGTATCATAGCGGGGTAAAGCGTCAAGCATTTGGTCGAATTTTATCGGCTCGCAAACAGTGGGAACTCTGCCTCTACCGCACTGCTGAGCCGCTTCCTTAGCAATTTTGTTAAGGCGATCGGGGCGTACAGACTCCCTTTTTACCTGCACAAAATCGGACATAAACGGATGGATTTCGCTTATTCCAAGCTCGGTGCATTTTTGGCAAACCCACTCTAATTTATCTGCCTTGAGGAGCGCCACAAAAAGGTCGATTTTTGCACTCGGCTCGCTTTCGACCTTTATCTTATCAAGCAGCTTTAGGCTTGTTGATTTTTTGTCAATTTTGGTAATTTCGTATTGGTAGTCAAAGCCGTCGCCGTCACAAAGCGTAAGGATATCCCCCACTCTTGCACGAAGCACGACGGACACGTGATTGTGTTCGTCGCCGCTAAGAACTCCCTCGTCCGAAATTTTGTCTACAAAAATCTTTCTCATTTTTTAAAGGCAAACGCTTGCCACTCTCCATCTCGTATTTGCTCAACGAGCCTTAGACCCTTGTAGCTGCTAAGCACCTCGTCAGCTCTGGCGTTGATTATGCCGCTTAAAATAAGCGTGCCGCCTTTCACAAGCAAGCCGTCCACCACGCCGCTTAGCCTTATAAGAACGTCGGCTGTAATGTTTGCAATTACAACGTCGTATCGCTTACCCTCCGACGCAAGGTCGCCGCAAATAATCTTGACGTCCTTATCCACTCCGTTAAGCTGAGCGTTAGCCCTTGCCGCCTCTACCGCCTGCTGGTCAATATCCGACATAACGCATTCGCCTGCGCCAAGCTTTACCGCCGTAATGCCCAAAATGCCGCTTCCGCAACCGAGGTCACATACCGATTTACCCTTAAGCTCCACGCCATTAAGCAGTCTGATGCACATAGCGGTAGTTTCGTGACTGCCCGTACCAAAAGCCATACCCGGGTCGATTTTGACCTCGATAAGAGAATCGGGCGCACGGCTAATCCACTTGGGCACGATTACCACCTTGCCGATTTCTATCGGCTGATAATACTGCTTCCAAACGTTTTCCCAATCCTCGGATTTGATTTTTTTGACGCTAATCTCCAACGAGCCTACGTCAAACTCGCTATTGCGCCTTAGCTCCTCGATTTCCTCGTAAATCTCGGACAGATCCCTGTCAATGTCAAAAAAGCCGCTTACGTACACTCTTTTGTCGGTAGTAAGCAGGCCTTCGTCTATGTAGTCCCAAATTATACCGCCCTTATAAAGCTCGGCAAAATCGGACGGGTCCTTGATACTCACGCCCTCGCTACCGGCATAAATAAGTATGGCAGACACGATGTCGCCTGCCTCGGCGGTTGTGCAAACTGTAAGTTGATTGTATTCCATATTATTTTCTATTAAAGCTCTTTACAGACTCAAACTGATTTTCCTTGAATAGTCCCATCAGCTCCTTAGCCTTTTCCTTTTGCTCTCTCGTAAGATTTTTGGGAACGTCCACCACAAGCTTAACGTACATATCGCCCTTGCGCTTGCCAAGGTCTACGCCCGCACCACGGATTTTTACCGTAGACATGCTTTGCGTTCCCTCGTCTATGCTAAGAGTAACGGGGTCGCCCTTGAGTGCAGGAATTTTAACCTTGTCGCCAAGCATTGCTTGCATAACTGTAATGGGGTACGTCATATAAAGGTCGGCATTTTTGCGCGTAAAAAGCTTGTGCGGCGTAACCGTAATGGAAATATTCAAGTCGCCCGGAGTTCCGCCTCGCACCTTGTCGCCCTCACCGCGCACGCTGACCACGTTACCGTTCTCCATAAGCGGCGGGAAGGTAAGCTTAAGCTTGGTGTTTACCCTATAATACGCCTTGCCGCCACACTTAGGACACGTTTCCTTTATAATCTTGCCAGCACCGCCGCACTTGGGACAAGCACGCTCGCTTGCGACCTGCCCGTACGGCGTATTTTGAACGTACCTAACCTTACCGCTTCCCTTACAGTTGGAGCACTCGGTATATTCGGTGCCGTTCTTTGCGCCCGTGCCCTTACACTCGGAGCACGGCTCGGAGCGATTGACGGTGACTTCCTTTTGCGCACCGAAAGCGGCCTCCTCGAAGGAAAGCGTTACGCGAATAGATACGTCCCTACCCTGAGCACGCATAGAGCCGCCGCCACCGCCGCCAAAGAAGCTGAATATGTTGTCGAAAATCGACTCTCCGCCACCGAAGCCGCCAAAGCCGCCACCGCCAAAGCCACCAAAACCGCCGCTACCAAAATTAGGCGCGGGATTGTCGTACTGGGCGCGCTTGTTTTCGTCACCCAAGGTTTGGTACGCTTCGTTGATTTCCTTGAATTTTTCGGCAGCAGACTCGTCACCCGAATTGCGGTCGGGGTGATACTTAAACGCCAGCTTTTTGTACGCCGATTTTATTTCGTCCTGCGTTGCCGATTTGCTAACGCCAAGGATGTCATAATAATTTTTGTTTTCCATTTTATCCTATACTTTACATATAGCCCCGACGCGGTAAAATCAGCTTTTACCACGACGGAGCCATTAGCTACGGTTAGTTATTTTCGCCCATGTCCTCTACTTTTACTTCACCTTGCGCTTCTTGAGCGTTTTGCGCTTCCTGAGCTGCAGCTTGGTAAAGCTTTGTGAACACCTCGCCCGAAGCCTTTTCGAGAGCAGTGGTCTTTGCCTTGATATCCTCGATATCGTCGGTCTTTACTGCTTCCTTAAGCTCGTCAATGTGCTTGGTGAGTGTTGCCTTATCGTCCTCCGAAACCTTGTCGCCGTTTTCGGAAAGCACCTTTTCGATAGAGCCGATCATAACGTCTGCGTGGTTTTTCGCATCAACCACTTCCTTACGCTTTTTGTCCTCCTCGGCGAACTTTTCTGCTTCTTTAATAGCGTCGTTAATTTGATCCTCGCTGAGGTTGCTCGAAGCCGTAATGGTGATGTGCTGTTCCTTATTGGTGCCAAGGTCTTTTGCCGAAACGTGAACGATACCGTTTGCGTCAATGTCGAAGGTTACCTCGATTTGCGGAATGCCGCGCGGTGCAGGCGGAATACCGGTAAGCTCGAAGTTTGCAAGAGTCTTATTGTCCTTTGCGAATTCTCTTTCGCCCTGCAAAACGTGAATGCTTACTGCCGGCTGATTGTCTGCCGCCGTCGAGAAAATCTGCGACTTCTTGGTAGGAATGGTGGTGTTGCGCTCGATAAGGCGAGTGCAGATACCGCCAAGCGTTTCGATACCAAGCGAAAGCGGAGTTACGTCAAGCAAAAGCACGTCCTTAACCTCGCCGGCAAGCACGCCTGCCTGAATAGCCGCGCCCATAGCTACGCACTCGTCGGGGTTGATGCCCTTAAACGGCTCTTTGCCCGATACCTTGCGTACAGCGTCTACAACCGCGGGGATACGGGTGGAGCCGCCAACCAAAATTACCTTGCTTATATCCGAGGTGGACAGTCCCGCATCGCTCATTGCGCGCTTAGAGAGTGTAATGGTCTTGTCGATAAGGTCAGACGTAAGGGTGTCGAACTTGCCTCTTGTCATCTCGTACTCGAGGTGAAGCGGACCGTTCTCGGAATTGGTAATGAACGGAAGGCTGATAGTCGTCTTTTGCAAGGACGAAAGCTCGATTTTAGCCTTTTCTGCCACGTCCTTAAGGCGTTGCATTGCCATCTTATCCTTAGAAAGGTCGATACCGTTATCCTTTTTGAACTGCTCGATAAGGTAGTTCATAATCTTTTGGTCGAAGTCGTCGCCACCAAGACGGTTGTCGCCGGCGGTTGCAAGAACCTCAAATACGCCGTCTCCGATTTCGAGCACCGAAATATCGAACGTACCGCCGCCAAGGTCGTAAATAAATACCTTTTGGTTAGCGTTTTGCCCCTTGTCAAGTCCGTATGCAAGAGCTGCTGCGGTAGGCTCGTTTATGATACGCTTAACTTCAAGACCTGCGATTTTACCTGCGTCCTTGGTTGCTTGGCGCTGAGAGTCGGTAAAGTATGCGGGAACGGTAATTACCGCCTCGGTAACCTTTTCGCCAAGATATGCCTCGGCGTCCTGCTTTAATTTGGTAAGTATCATTGCCGAAATTTCTTGCGGCGAATATTTTTTGTCATCTACGGTAACCTTTGCATCAGTACCCATATCACGCTTGATGGACGAAATCGTTCTGCCTGCGTTTGCAATAGCCTGACGCTTTGCCACGCTACCTACAAGACGCTCGCCGTCCTTTGCAAAGCCCACAACGGACGGGGTGGTTCTGCTACCCTCGCTGTTGGGAACTACGACAGGCTCACCGCCCTCTAATACTGCTACGCACGAGTTGGTCGTGCCAAGGTCAATGCCTATAATCTTACTCATTTATATATCCTCCAAATGTTTTTTGCTGTGTTATTGAATTTCGCCGTCTTGGGCTACATTCGTTTTGGGCAAGCTGTGCGCCAACCTGCAATTATTTGCCAACGATTACTGCGGCGTATCTAAGAATCTTGTCGCCCATCTGATAGCCCTGCTGATAAACCTTGACTACCTTGCCCTTTTGATCGTCGGGTGCGTCCTCTTCCATAATGGCGTTGTGGAAGTTGGGGTCGAACTCTACGCCGAGCGACTCGAACTGCTTTACGTCAAACGCCGCAAGCAGAGCGTCAAGCTGACGTGATATAATCTGCAAGCCGCTAAGCGTGCTTTCATCCTTTATCATACCCCTTGCCTGCTCGAGCGCGTCAAGCACGGGAAGCATCTTTTCGAGAACGTCCACCGAGCCGTCCATTCTGACACGCTTATTGGTTTCGTTGGTGCGCTTGCGGTAGTTTTCGAACTCGGCCTGAAGTCTTTGTGCCTGCGCCGTCATCTCGGTAAGTGCGCCGTTAAGCCTTTCGTTCTCGCCCTTAAGCGTCGCGTTTTCACCCTCAAGCGTAGCGGCCTCCTGCTGCATAGCGTCAAAGTCATCCTTGAACATTCTTATCATGTCCTCGTTTTCTTCGATTTGCTTGCTCTCTTGCTCGATGTTCTTTTTGCTCATTTTAGTTCTCCTGAATTAGTCGTTGTCTTCTTTGTCAAGTGAATTGATTATCTTGCTGATACAGTCAAGTACCGAAATTACCTTTGAATAATCCATTCGCATCGGTCCGATTACGCCCGCACTGCCCACGCCCACGCCGTCGATGTCGTACGAGGCGGTAACGATTGCACAATCAGGCATTCCGCCAAGCTCCTCGCTGCCGATTTTTACGGTAAGCTCGGTATTGCCACTCTTAAGCACGGGATAAAGCTGCTCTTTGCTGTCAAGAACCCGAAGCATCGCTCGCGCCTTTTCGAGATTGCTGAACTCCGGTTGCTCCAAAATCTTGCTTGACCCCTCTATGGATATATCCGAATCGGTCACCTCATAGCTTTTTAGAATTGTGATTATCGCATCAAAAATGTGCTTGTATTCGCGGTGAACCTCCTTGACTACCTTGCCCGAGGTTATTTCCGATATGCGTCTGCCTCCAAACACCGTTGTCGCAAACCGACTTGCCGCATCAAAATACTCGTCCTTTAGCTCCTCGGCGACGTTTGCCGTTGTGTCCTTGATAATACTGCGGTCTGTAACGATGATAAACAGCGCCACCGTCGGCATAATCTTGACGATTTTTATGTTGGTGATTAGGTCGTCCTTTACGTCCTCAACGTACGCAACCGAAGTAAGGTTGGTGATTTCGCTTATGATTTTTGCGGTGCTTTTTACAACCTCGTCAATATCCTTGATTTTGTGGTTGAAATACTTTTTTACCACGTTTATTTCGCTTTTTGTAAGCTTGCGGCGCGGCATAAGCCTATCTACGTACAGTCTGTACGCGTCCGCCGTGGGTATTCTGCCTGCCGAAACGTGCGGCTGAGTAAGATAACCCATATCCTCAAGCGAGGCAAGCTCGTTGCGAATAGTCGCACTGGAAAGCTCGGGCAGATACTGCTCTTGAATTACCGAGCTGGAAATAGGCTCGCAGCTGTCGATATAGCTGTCCACCACCGCCCTTAGTATGCGTTCCTTTCTGCCCGATAATGCCATTTTTTGCTCTCCTTTACGCCTTGCAATCCACAGCAAGCGCCGTTAGCAGTCCACACAGTGCAAGTGTTAGCAGTCCCGCGCCTTGATTGCTAAAACATAATAGCATTAAAAAAAACCGCTGTCAAGCGATTTTATGTGATAAATTGGAAAAATTTAGCAGACGCTCAAGGAGAGTGCTAAAAAAAATTGACGTCAAATTATATGCTAAATCAGTGCAACTATTATAGTATTCATAATATAATACGCGCTATCTGTAAGCGTAAGTCGATCATCGCACAGGCGCAAAAATCCGTCACGGATAAATCGGTCTATTTCGGCTTTTTTACTTACAAGCAAATCCACGCCGTAAGCTTTTAGCCTATTCAAATCTATACCGCGGTTTGTTCTAAGTGCGAGCATAATATACTCCTCGGCGCGGTCGTTTGACACGTCTGCCTCCGTTCTTTGAGGGTTACCTAATATGTATTTACTTACGTTTTCGCCGTTTGCAATACGCTTTCCGTCCAAAAACGAGTGCGCGGAAACACCGAAGCCGTAATAATCCACCATATCCCAGTACGAAAAATTGTGACGGCTGTAAGCATCGCCAAGACAAAAATTGCTTACCTCGTAGCGAGTATAGCCGTTTTGGGTCAAAAGCTCGTACGCCTTTTGATACAGCTCCGCCTCAAAATCCTCGTCCTCGACAAAGCCGCTTTTTTGTAGCGGTGTGCCCTCCTCGCACTTTAGCGCATACAGTGAAATGTGCGGAGCGTTAAGCCCCACCACCAGCTTTAGCGAGGAAATAAGGTCGTCCTCGGTCTGACCGGGCAAGCCGAGCATAAGGTCGACGCTCTTATTTTTTATGGGCGAAAGAAGCTCCCACGCCCGAATAAATCCTTGCAAGGTATGCGGCCTGTTGATTGCCGCAAGCAGCTTGTCGTTGTCCGTTTGAAGCCCTATGCTAACGCGGTTAACGCCCGCGCCCACAATCTCGGCGACAAACTCCGCCGTCACCGAATCGGGGTTGCATTCCACCGTGATTTCGGCGTTTTCGGCGAGCATTGCCCTGCATTTTATAAGCCCTAAAACATCGGCAATCGTTCCCCTCGGCATAACAGACGGCGTTCCGCCACCTATATATACGGTAGAAATTTGCTCGCCAAAAGGGAGCCGCTCCTCAATTTCTCTTTTGAGTGCGGCAACATATTGCGGCATAGAATCATGCGGCGCGCCCGACACGAACGAGCAATATGCACATCGTGACGCGCAGTACGGAAAATGTATATAAATACCCTTCATTATTTGTCGTCAAGCTTAAGGACGGACATAAACGCCTCGCTGGGGACTTGAACGCTACCCACCTGGCGCATACGCTTCTTGCCCTCTTTCTGCTTTTCTAAAAGCTTCTTTTTGCGCGAAATATCGCCGCCGTAGCACTTAGCAAGCACGTCCTTACGGAGCGCCTTAACCGTTTCTCTTGCGATAACCTTGTTGCCGATGGATGCCTGAATGGGAATCTCGAATTGCTGACGGGGAATTACGTCCTTAAGCTTTTCGGCAAGCGTTCGGCCGCGCTGATACGCCTTGTCGCGGTGAACTATTATGCTGAGCGCGTCACAAATTTCGTTGTTAAGCAAAATATCAAGCTTTACGAGGTCGCTCTCTTTATACCCCTTGATTTCGTAGTCAAGGCTTGCGTAGCCACGAGAACGGCTTTTGAGCGAATCGAAAAAGTCATACACGATTTCGTTGAGGGGTATGGTGTAATTAAGCTTTACTCTGGTCTTGTCAAGGTAAACCATATCCTTATACTCACCGCGCTTATCCTGACAAAGCTCCATAATCGAGCCTATGTACTCTGGCGGCGTGTAGATGTCGGCGTTTACCATCGGCTCCTCTATGCGGTCGGTTTCCTGCACGGCAGGCAGGTTGCTGGGGTTGGTGACGGTAAGCACTTCACCGTTAGTCTTGTATACGTTGTAGTTTACGCTGGGCGCAGTAGTTATAAGGTCAAGATTGAACTCACGCTCTAAGCGTTCCTCGATAATCTCCATGTGCAAAAGCCCCAAGAAGCCACAGCGGAAGCCAAAGCCAAGCGCCGCAGACGTTTCCTGCTCGAAAAACAGCGCCGCATCGTTGAGCTTAAGTCGCTCTAATGCGTCACGAAGATCGTTATATTTAGAGCCGTCCGCCGGGAAAATTCCGCAATAAACCACGGGAAGAACCTTTTTGTAGCCCGGGCAAGGCTCTAAACACGGATTTTCGGCACTCGTGATGGTGTCGCCCGGCTCGGTTTCGGACACGTTCTTTATGCTTGCGCAAAGATATCCTACGTCACCCACCTTAAGCTCGTCCATCGCCACCGCCTTGGGCGAGAAAATAC
>SVHR01000051.1 GCA_015055705.1 Clostridiales bacterium
GGCTTTTGCAAAAAGGCTTAAATCCGAGCGCGACAAGGATAGATTACGCGGCTACACCCATTCCGGGGCGCATAAGGACGATATTTGCTTTACCATAGCAGGAAAGGATATTCGCGCATTTGGCTCGCAGGGTCAACAACGCACCGCGTCGCTTGCGCTTAAGCTTGCCGAGGTGGAGCTTGTGGGAAGCCGAGGCGAATACCCTATTCTGCTACTTGACGACGTGTTAAGCGAGTTAGATTTGACGCGCCAAAAACGCCTGATGGCAAAAATAAAGGACCATCAGACGATAATCACCTGTACGCATATCGACCCACATCTGCTTGACGGACTAGCTGACTATAACCGCATTTTTGTAGAAAACGCAATCATTTCGATGGAATAACTTAGTAACAAAAAACACGATAGCGTTATCGTGTTTTTTTGCGCATATGAGCATAGATTATCTTTTTTTATGTTTTGCAACGTTTGCAAGCACGAAGCCGCCAAGAAACAAAAAAATACTCACTAATAAAATTATGTACATAACGGGTATCTCGACGGTTTGGCCAAAGAAGTCTACACTAAGGTCGAGACTCGCCTTTATTGCCTCAACGATTTCTGTATGCACGCCATTTTCCACAAGCTCTTCTAACGCTCCGCGCACGCAATGGCTACGAACAAGCGAGGTTCCGTATGTGCCGGGCAAAAATGAAAGGACCTTTTGCAATCCCTCGCTGAACGTGGAAATAGGCATATAGGCGCCGCATATAAAGCCGTAGCCGGCACTGATTACCGTGCCTACCGCCGACAGCTGTCCTTGTGTATTCAAGAAAAAATTGACAAGCGACGAAAGCGCCGTACCAAACAGCACCAGCACGATTACATCAATCAAAAGCAAAAACACGTCCGCCACCGACAGATACCAACCCACAATGGCAAGATATCCAAGACCAAGACACAATGCGCCAAGACAAATAATAAGCGTAGAAACAAGATTTGCCACATAATATGCAAGCGAAAGCTGATACGGCTTTACAGGCGACATAGTAAGGTCTTTAATTACCCCACTTACCTTATCCTGCACCATCAAAAAATTGGAGCAAAAAGCAACGGTAACGCACGATACGGCAAGAATGGACGATACGAGCTGGCCGCCAACTAAGCCGTCGATTATTTTTTCGGGTAAGATAAAGCCTTGAGGCAAGGCCGCCATATACGTATCCTTGTATACGTTGCCCAAAAAGGTAGAATACAGCACAAGCAAAATCCCCGGCGTAACAAGGGCAGTAAAAAACATTCCCTTATCCTTAAAAAACAGCTTTACATTTCGTTTAATAAGCGCAGCTACGGTACTCATTTTTGTTCACCGCCTATAAGCTTTTTACCCGTCACGGCAAGGAAAACGTCGTCCATCTTGCCCTTGACAATTTCGTAATCACAAAACAAATGCGGATACCTTACGATAAGCTCGGTTGCCGCCCGCGTATTCTCAACTGCCAAACGAAACCCTCCTGCAGTTACCTCGTACGCAAGCCCCAAGCCTCTTACCTGCTGCTCGCTTACACCGTAAAGCGTGATAAAGTCGCCCGTATAAGCATTTTTAAGCTGAATTGGAGTACCCTCTGCCGCCACTTTGCCACTGTCGATAATAACAACATAATCTGCTTCTGCCGCTTCCTCCATGTAATGTGTGGTCAAAAATACCGTCATATTCTCGGACTGCCTGAGGTCGGTGATAACATTCCACAAAAGCCTGCGAGTTTGAGGGTCCAGCCCGGTTGTGGGCTCGTCAAGCACAAGAATCTTTGGCTGGTGTATAAGAGCTCGTGCAATATCCACTCTACGGCGCTCGCCGCCCGAAAGCTTGCCCACGGTACGCGAGTATAAATGCCCAAAATTAAGCATTTTTGCAAGTACGTCTATGCGTTTTTTGCATTTTTCTCCAAATATGCCGTACAGCGCCGCACGGCAAACGAGATTATCGTACACGGTAAGCGCCGAATCCAAAACCGAATTTTGAAAGACAACACCCATCTGTCTTTTTATGCGTTCGGCGGCATTATCAAAATCGGCACCGTCAATAACCACAGTGCCGCTGTCCTTGCCAATTTGTCCACACATTATATTGATGGTAGTTGACTTTCCGGCACCGTTCACTCCCAAAAAAGCAAACAGCTCTCCTTTGTTTACCTTAAAGCTAAGGTCATCAACCGCCCGTAGGTCACCAAAGCATTTTGTCAGGTGACTGATTTCTACAATAGCTTGCACTATCTTAAAATTTCCCCCTTGGTCTTAAGCTTATAGATCTCTTCAAACGCAATGGATATTTTGGTTATAACGTTCTTTTTGGTGGGGTACAGCCAATAGCTTTCGTCTACCTTGCTAATATCAAGCACGTCGCCTTTTTTACGGAAATTGTACTCGATATGACAGCCGTACGTTTCCTCGGGACGCCAATGCTCTTTGGTTTCCTTGCCGTATGCGTTGCACGAAAGAGTAAAGCCATCCACGGTATGCACCACCTTGCCCTTGCCGTGCTTGTAGTACCTTTTGCCGTTGGGAAGCGTATGTACGTCCACCTCGTCCTCGAAGCGGTACGTGCCCGCCTCGACCTCTCTTCTTACGTTTTCGCGTTGCCAATCAAACCAATCAGGAATATGCGAAAATTCGGTTTCGCCGGCGAGCGCGCGCATTTCACCCAGCTCGGTATACTCGTACGCCTTGCCGCAGCTACCGCATCTTAGGATAGTTCCGCTTGCGGTCATAACGTGCTCTGCCTTGCAAGCGGGGCATTGATAAAGCAGGCTTCCAAGACCTCTTGCGCGGTTTTTGTCCTTGATACGAATATTGTTTTCCTTTTGGTAGTCGTACTCGTCGTAGGTAAGATTAGCAATGAGTCGCTCGTTAATTTGCTCTGCCGACAAGGTAGAAAGCTCTTCCTTAGTAACAGCATGCTTCATTTCCGCTCTAAACGGAACGTGCTTATACTTCTTTTGGCTGAACTGCGGGTTTGCAACAAAGCAGCCGTGCATATTAAGTGTTACGACAGGCACGCCAAGCGTTTTGCAAAGCTTACCCACCGATTGCGGAATGTACGAGCGTTTGCCGTCCAGCGTAAATCTTGCCTCGGGATAAAGCACGCAGATATTCTTAAGCTTGTTAAGCGAGTACTTCATATTACGGATAAGCGAAAGGTCCATCGCCAAGAACTTGCGCTTTGCAATACAGCCAAGTCCGCGCATGATGTATTGGTTGTGGAGTGCGAAAGCATCAATTGCCGCCACGTAATTTGCTCTGCGCGGAAAAATCGCTCTCTGCATAAGGCGTAAATCATAAAAGGACTGATGGTTGCAAAGAAGCAAATACGGCGGCTTAAGCCCTTCCATGCCTTCCTTGTTTATCTTTAGCTTATGCCACTTCATAGACGGCAACGTAAGCATCCAGACTATGGAATATAATATTACGTCACCCTTAATGGGCGGCTTTGTAAAATCGTGATGTTTAACTTTTGCCATAATTCCCTCTTATCGCACCGCGAAAAACCCCGGTAAAAAAATAATATGAGCTATTTTACCATAAATATGCGTTTTTTGTCAAGAATAACGCTATATCAATTTGCGCGGCACTATTGACAAATTCCCATATATGGAATATAATGGAAAGAACGATATGCGAAGGAGGGGCTATGGAAGAACTGGAGCAGAAAAATCTTCCCACTACTGACAACGAGGAAGAAGAAATAATCAAGGATAGCGTGGCGACGATAATGACTCCCGACTTCGTTAAGATAAGCAAGGACCATACCGTACAGGACGCCTTTGACTTTATACGCACCGAGGGTAAGGCAAAAAGAACGATGTACGTATGTTACGTTACCGACCGCGAGGATCATCTTGTGGGCGTTATTTCCGCCAAGGAGCTGCTTCTTGCTTCGCCCGACGATATGATTTCGGACATTATGACCACCGATGTCATAAGCGTAAGCGAGGATGCCGACAAGGAGCTTGCTGCGCGTGAAATTCAGCATTACGGCTTTTTGGCGTTGCCCGTCATAGACAGGGAAAACCGCATCGTGGGCATCGTGCCCGTAGACGACGCACTAAGCGTACTAAAGGAAGAAAACAGCGAGGACTTTAGTATTCTTGCGGCAGTTACGCCAAGCGACACGCCGTATCTCGAAACTAAGCCGTGGCGCATATTCCTAAACCGCTTACCGTGGCTGCTTATGCTTATGATAAGCGCGACGTTTACCAGCCTTATTATCAGCGCATACGAGGACGTTTTGCTTGGACTTAGCGTAACGCTTTTTGCCTGTATTCCCATGCTTATGGATACGGGCGGAAATGCGGGCAGTCAGGCCTCCGTTACGGTAATTCGAAGCATCGCTCTTGGCGAAACCTCACCACGCAACGCACTAAAGGTGCTTGCTAAGGAGCTTTTGGTTGCCCTTATGCTGGGCATTGTTATGGCGGCGGTGTGCTTTGCTAAACTGATGCTTATCGATAGCTTATACAGCCCTATGTCACCCAGAGTAGCACTTACGGTGTCTATTGCACTCTTTATAACGATTATGCTTGCAAAGATTATCGGCTCGATGCTGCCACTGCTTACAAAGGCGATTAAGCTCGACCCCGCAGTTGTCGCAAGCCCGTTTATAACCACATTCGTGGACGCACTGTCGCTGATTATTTACGCCAATATCGCCCTGTCCCTACTCAACTAACAGGCATAGCCTGTTTTGGGCGCGGCAGGCTTGAGGTTGCTAAACAAACAAATTCCGCGCTGCAACAATCGAAGATTGACTATGGGCGCGATTGTTTTTATTACGCTAAACAAACCTTACTTGCGCAGTAACAAACGAAAATTGATTATGGGCGCGGCGCGCGTTGAAAAGCTAAACATGCCTATTTTGCGCATTATAATCATCACGCCGCCGCATTTCACGCTTTTAATATAAATCGTCTAGTGTGACTAAGCCAAAAAAAGACAAACACGAAACCGTGCTTGCCTTTTTTGTTTTTGGTTGGTATTGGTTCTTATTGAACGCCCTGAGCGATCATAGCTTCTGCAACCTTCTCAAAGCCTGCGATGTTAGCGCCCATTGCGAAGTTGTCCTTATGACCGTACTTGATAGCCGCGTCAGCCATGTTGCGGTAGATGTTGTTCATCATAGCGTGAAGCTTGCTGTCAACTTCTTCTGCGGTCCAGCTAAGACGCATGCTGTTCTGAGTCATTTCGAGAGCCGAGGTACCTACGCCACCTGCGTTTGCTGCCTTTGCGGGAGCGAAGAGCATACCCGGGGTAGCAAGGAAGATTTCAACTGCCTCGTTGTAGGAGGGCATGTTAGCAGCTTCGATAACGATGCGGCAACCGTTCTTAACAAGCTCTTTAGCATGCTGAACGTTGATATCGTTCTGAGTAGCACTCGGGATAGCGATATCGGTGGGAACGCTCCAAACGCGGAGTTCGTCCATCGACTTGGTCTCGAAGTACTTAGCCTTCGGATGGTCGATAAGGTAATCGCTGATACGAGCACGCTTAACTTCCTTAAGAATTCTAACTGCTTCAACGTCGATTCCGTCCTCGTCAAGGATCCAGCCGTTGGAGTCGGACATGGTGATAACCTTAGCGCCAAGAGCCTGAGCCTTTTGAGCACCGTAGATAGCAACGTTACCGCTACCGGAGATGGTAACTCTCTTGCCCTTGAAGGACATACCGTGGTCTTGAAGCATTGCTTCGCCAAGGTATACAACGCCGTAACCGGTTGCCGGAGTTCTGATAAGCGAACCGCCGTAGGAAAGACCCTTACCGGTCAAAACGCCTTCGTAAAGCTTGGTGATCTTCTTGTATGCGCCGTACATATAACCGATTTCACGAGCGCCTACGCCGATGTCGCCTGCGGGAACGTCAACGTCAGCACCGATGTGTCTGTAAAGCTCGGTCATGAAGCTCTGGCAGAAACGCAAAACTTCTCCGTCGCTCTTGCCCTTCGGATCGAAGTCAGCGCCACCCTTACCACCACCAATGGGAAGTCCGGTCAAGCTGTTTTTGAAGATCTGCTCGAAGCCAAGGAACTTGATGATGCTGAGGTTTACCGAGGGATGGAAACGAAGGCCTCCCTTGTAAGGTCCGATAGCGTTGTTGAACTGTACACGGAAACCACGGTTAACGTGCGAAACACCCTTGTCATCGGTCCAGGGAACTCTGAACATAATTTGACGGTCGGGCTCAACAAGGCGTTCAAGCAAAGCATTTTGTCTATACTTAGCTTCATTTGCCTCAATAACCTGCGAAAGAGTGCCGAAAACTTCTCTTACGGCTTGGGTGAATTCCGGCTGGCCGGCATTCTTCTTCTCGGTAATTTCAAGAACTTCTGAAATATACGACATTTTTAAATCCTCCATAGGAAATATTTTTTTATTGCAAGATTATTATAGTATTTAACTCCACCATTGTCAACTGAAAACAATGATTTTATGGCAAAAAGATAAATAAATTTTAGCCTCTTTGACTTGTGCAGATTTTGCCTATATGCCCACAATTATTATTCGACTTTTATGCCACGCACAAAATGCAAAGGACATATATCTATAATATTACATAGAGCGAGAAATACAAGCCCAAAGCCGCGGCAGGAAGCGCGACAAGCACAAGGAGCGCTCCGTTTTTGACAAATTCCTTTATTCCGTAGTTTATATTTTCGGTTTTGAGCAGCTTTGTCCACATAATACCGGCTAACGCACCCACCGAGGTAAGAAGCGCACCTATATTGCTTCCGATTACTGTGGCGAAAAGTGCCGCCTCGCTTGCAAACTCCAGCACCGAGCCAAACAGCACGCTCATAGGAATGTTGTTTAGTAGGTTTGCGCCAAGCGTGGACGCAAGCAGATACGTAAGAACAGAAAGGTCGCCGCAGTTGAGAACGCTTGCAATAAGCTGAGTTACACCCTCGCCGCTAAGAGCCAAAACTATGGTGAACATAGACAGCAAAAAGGGCGCAAGCTGCCACGGAATGCGCATAAGACCTCGCTGAGCAAAGACTATTCTGCCCGTTATCGCGCCGTAAATAATTGCAAACAAGGCTACTGCCACGCCGCCGCCAAGTGCGATATACCACATTTCCAGCCCGATATAGCCCGACACGGCAAGCATAACCGTGCATATTGCCAAGAAGGAAAGCGCAACTATGGCAAGCGGCTTGTCCTTAACATTGTTCACGAAGCCACCCTCGCCTATTGGGACGCTTAGGCTTTTGCGAAAAAGGCTTCTTATAAGAAGATAGCAAGCAATGCCGCTAAGGAGTGCGGGCAACGCCATAATAAGTGCGTAACGCATAAAGTCAACGCCTGCCGCCAGGTAGATATTGGTGGGATTGCCGATTATAAGCAGCATACTAAACGTATTTGCGGCGGCGAATTCGGCAATGAGGTACGGCTTACAGTCTATACCGCCGCTACGGCAAAAGTAAATTATAAACGGCGTAAAGGTCAAAATTACGATGTCGTTTGAGGTAAAAACGGTAAGCACGGCTACCGTAAAGTAAAAAATATTAAACAGTCTTTTTTGACTGCCACCCGCCTTAGCAAGCGCAAGCGAAGCAAGATACGCAAAAAAGCCCGCCTCATCCAAAAAGACGGATATTGCGGTCATACCAAAAAACAGTGCAAGAATTTTTAGTGGATTAACTGCCGTGTTGCGAGTAAGCGCGGCGACAAGATCGTCTAACTGTACCTCTTGGCAAGCCACAAGCGTAATCGCGCCAAGCAACGCTACCAGCCAATATGGGGCAATGCTGACCTTGCCAATCCTTAATTCGGGCTTAAGCAAGACACAGGCTATTACTCCGAGAATGGCGGCAACACTTATAATTATCGTAAGCATACTTATCCTAAAACGACTCCCTAATAAGCAGAAAGAGCAGACCTAAGCTGATAGGTCTGTTCTTTGCTTTTACTGTCGGTTATTTTTAGTTGTACTTAGCCAAATGCTCGGCGATGGTCGCCATAGCCTTGGAGGTGTTCATCTTTACGGTCAAAACATGAGCCTGATAGAATGCCGAGCCAATCTTGCCTTCCTCGTCATACTCGTCGGAATAAGACTCGTTGTCGATATTGTACTCAAGGTAGGGCACACACTCGATTTCCTTAATTTCGCCATTGGTTTCGTAAAGGCGAACGAACACTCTGTCAAACTTAATCTCGACACCGTCAACAGTCATTGTCTGCGCCTCGTTATAGTAAAGCTTAAGCACATACTCATTGCTCTGCGCAGAATAAACTCTTAACGCCGCACTGTTTACCTTTTCGTCTGTAAGCTGCACCTTGTACGAAAACTTACCCTCAAGAATTGCCTGCATAACGCTGAACCTGGTGGATTCAATACTGTTATTTAGTGCGTTAGAAGTTACATTCTCACCATCAACCGTAATTTCGGGGGAGGCAGCTCCACTGCTTGAAGCAATAAGCTCGATATGATTATAGCCGCCAAAGGTGTTTATCATTGGATTTACCTTAACAAGGCTGAGCGTAAGGATTACGGCTGCAAGCACTACGACTACAAGGGACGGAATCCAAATGGCTTTTTTAATTTTCTTCATAATTACTCTCCTAAAGACTTATCGTCCGCGGTTTGCGGCATATCGTCTGAATTTTCTTTTGCTGTTTGGTCGGGATTTTGCACATCCGCTTGCTCGTTTTGCGTGCTTTGAGCATTAGACTCGGCACTTACCGAGGATTGCTCTCCCGAATCCTTTTTGCCCTCGTATCTAAGCTGAAGGGCTTTTTTTACCTCTGCTACCGAAGCACCGTCCATAATCATCTTAACCTCTTCGGCATAGACGGTTTCACACTCAATAAGCACACGCACCATTGTTTCGAGCTTGTCAAGATTTGCTCTTATAAGCTCTGCCGCCTTGTCGTGCGCTTCCCTAATCAAGCGATTAACCTCGGCGTCGATTTTTGCCGCCACCGCCTCAGAATACGAATGGCTTGCGGCGTAGTCACGACCCAAGAACACCTCTCGATCCGAGCCGTAAAATACCGGACCAAGATCGCTCATACCAAGCTCGGCAACCATCCTGCGCGCAGTGCTCGTCGCCTGACGAATGTCTGCGCTTGCGCCCGTGGTATAATCCTTGATTATGATTTCCTCGGCTGCTCTGCCGCCCATCGTCATAGCGAGATCGGACTTGAGCTTGCTAAGCGGAACGTAGACGTTGTCGTTGTCCGGTCTAAGCATAGTGTAGCCACCTGCCCCGCCACGAGGAATAATTGTAATTTCGTGAACAGGGTCACACGCCGGCAAGCACATAGCGACAAGTGCATGGCCCGCCTCGTGGTAAGCTGTGATACGCTTATCCACCTCGGTGACAAGACGGGATTTCTTTTGCGGTCCCATAATAACCTTGTCGATACCCTCGTAAACGTCCTTCATGGTAATCTTCGTTCTACCGGCTCTGGCACACAAAATTGCCGACTCGTTGAGAAGATTTGCTATCTCCGCACCCGAGAAGCCGCTTGTTGCGCGAGCCAAAATCTTAAAGTCAACGTCATCTGCAAGCGGCTTCTCGGGTGCGGAGATA
>SVHR01000052.1 GCA_015055705.1 Clostridiales bacterium
AATTATAGTATCATAGATGAAAAAATTTGTCAAGAAATTTTATGCACCTTATCAAAATTATTTTATAAAATTTATACTTTTACAAAGGAAAAATCAATCGTCTAATACTCCCTGCTCTTTTAGCAAAGAACTAAGCGCTCGCAACGCCCTGCCTCTATGACTTACTCTATTTTTTTCTTCTGCCGTAGCAACGCCAAAAGATTTTTTTAGATCATAAGAATAAAATAACGGGTCGTAGCCAAAACCGCCCTCGCCCGATTTTTCTGTTAATATTTCACCCTCCACTCTGCCTTCGCATACGAACTCGCCTTTTTCGGACACGAAAGCTACCGCGCTTACAAATTCAGCGCGGCGGTCAGTTACACCCTCAAGCTCGGAAAGCAATTTTACATTATTTGCATCGTTATCGCCATGCACACCACTGTATCTTGCCGAATAAACTCCCGGTCTGCCACCAAGGAAGTTCACAGACAAGCCGCTATCGTCGCTAAGGACGGGCTTTTTTGCAATACTAAATATTGCCCTAGCTTTTATTAAAGCGTTTTCCTCGTACGTATTTCCCGTTTCGTCGGGGTCGCAATCAATTCCCGCCTCTTTTAGCGAAATAATTTTTGCGTCGCAAAAAATTTCCTTTATCTCTCTAATTTTATTTGCGTTGTTTGTCGCCGCTATAATCTCCACATCTATCAATCTCCTAATATACTTAGGCGTCCAATATACTATACTATAAATTATATGTCAACATTTTTCCGAGTGCTATATAGTAGCTTTCATTATAATTATCTATGAAGCTATTTTTTCTTAGATGAATTAGTCAGCTTATTTTTGAGTTTGGTCGCAACAACGATAAGCACCAGCGATAAAATAAAAATGCCTATCCAAACAGGAATACCCCAGCCCGAATACGGAATAATACTTCCGCTACCAAAAAAGCTGGTAAAGGCTATTACGGCAGGTCTGGCAAAAATCATACTAAGCAAAAAGAATTTCCACGACATAGCGGTTGCACCTGCAACCAAACACAAGGTATCGTCAGGAAAAAAAGGAAAAAGCAGCATAAGCACAAAAACCCATTTGCCCTTTTCATTAAGCATCTTTGCATACTTTTCGGAATTTTCCTTGCCTATCATCCAATCCACAAGCTTTTTACCAAAGCCTTTACCAAGCCAAAAGCATATTATCGAGCCTATGTAAGTCCCGAGAAGCGAAAGCAAGAAAGAAACAAGCGGTCCATAAATCGCAACGCCAATAAGAATAGTCACCGCCGCAGGAATAGGCAAAAAAATTACCTGCATTACCGTCAAAACCAAAAAGGTGATTACACCCCACTGCTCGGTGCTTAAAATAAATGAGCGAATTGCATCAAAATCCTTCAAATAAGTAAGCCAACCGTACTTATCTGCGATCATATAAGCAACTACCATTATAATAGAAAAAATAATAACAACCGTGGTAATACGAAAAACCGTCTTATACTTACTCTCCAAAAGACTAAAAATCAGAAAGGCCACCGTAAAAATAAATATAACGATTGTTCGCGGAATTCTCCCTAAAGACGTTAAAAAAATACAGGCCACTACAATCATCGCTATGCAAATCAGCGAAAGCAGTACCCTGTAAATTAAATCACTTCTTGTATTCATAAAGCTATTTTATGTATATAAAGCTTTTTTTATTTATATTTTTACCACAATAATCAAAGTGTAACGGCACTACTGATTACTGTGAATTTCAATTTCCTTACGGGCTATAGAATCACAAAGATTATTAAGCTCGTCCTCGGCATGTCCCTTTACTTTATTAAAATGAACGTTATGGTACGACGTAAGACTCAAAAGCTCCTTCCAAAGCTCGATATTTTTAACTTCCTTTTTGTCACTCGTGCGCCATCCGTTTCTTATCCAGCCAAAAATCCAACCCTTGTCAAACGCATTGACACAGTAGCTCGAATCGCTGTAAAGCTCGACATTGCAACGTTCCTTTAGAGCCTTTAACCCCTCAATAATTGCAAGAAGCTCCATTCGGTTGTTGGTAGTTTCCTTTTCATAGCCACTTACCGTTTTTTGATGGCCGCCATACGAAAGAATTGCACAATAACCGCCTGCACCGGGATTGCCACTACACGCCCCATCTGTATAAATTATAACTGTTTTTAATTTATTATCATTATTCACAAACGAATTTTACAATAAAAGACTTATAAAGTCAATCAAATATTCTAGCTTTCAAAAACATTTAACAAGCTTTTTCAACATAATAATGATATTATGATTTAACATATTTAAACTAATTTCTCTCATTATAACACCTCGACAAAAATCTTATATTACAACTAAATAATGATGTATTTGCTCTACTTCGTAAGAAAGGATGCGATTTTTATCTTCAATAACGCAGGAAAAGATTATTCAAAAAGGAACTTTTGTTTATCAAAAGTTCCTTTTTCGTTGGCAGGGGAGACGCGATTCGAACACGCAACCTACGGTTTTGGAGACCGCTACTCTACCGTTGAGCCACTCCCCTACGACTAATATATTATACACAATCAAAATAATTTAGTCAATAATAATATAGCTAAATTTTGTTAAATTTAAAATTTTTTATTTACCTACAATTTTTCTAAAATAATGGCATTTAAAAAAAATTTAATTTATATTAAATATGCCGTTAATTTTACTTGCTTTTTAATCGCATAAGTGTTACAATAAATTTATTAATTAAACAAAGGAGAAAATTATATGAACAATAAAGAGTTATGTAACACATTGATTTACATAGGCATTACACCCGACCGCAAAGGCTTTTCCTATCTTGTACAGGCGGCTTTGCTGGTAAAATCAACAATGATGCTAAAGGATGTTTTTCGTCAAGTGTCAATCAATTTCAATACCAATCAGCACACTATCGACAGTTCTATCCGCAACGCCATACAATCTGCTTTTCATAGCAGAAAACTGCTGAGATTAAACGAAAAGCTTGGAATGGAGATAATCGACAAAGACAACTGCCCAACAACTAAAGCAATAATATATTATCTTGCGCATTATCTTAATACGCTAGCTCCCGAAAATGACCTTAGTTATGGCAAATCCTTGCAAGGCAATCTTTTAATGCAATAAGCGCGTGCTCGTAAGTAAGTCCGCCCTGAACGTACGCAATATACGGCGCTTTTATGGGCGAATCAGCACTAAGCTCGATGGAGGCACCTTGCACGAACGTTCCCGCGGCCATGATTACCTGATGAGCATAGCCGGGCATATCCCACGGATAAGGCGTAACGTAACTATCTATGGGTGAAGCCCCTTGTACGGACTGCACGAAAGCAATAAGCTGCTCGGCTGTATCAAACTTTATCGAGCAAATTATGTCTCCGCACTTCTGTCCGCTTCTGGGCAAGGCATCGTAACCAAGCTTACGAAACACAGCCGAATAAGTAAGCGCGGCCTTTACTGCCTGCACGGTTACGTGCGGAGCCAAAAATAATCCTTGATAGAAAAGCCTATACCCCATTTCGTATGAGCCGACCTCCATGCCAATTCCCGGTACGGTAAGCCTATACGAAATTTTTTCTATCAAATCCTTTTTGCCCGCTATATATCCGCCCGTAGGCGCAAGACCGCCTCCGGGATTTTTTATAAGCGAGCCCATGACAACGTCAACGCCAACCTCGGTAGGCTCTTGTTTTTGAGTAAACTCACCGTAGCAGTTATCCATAACGATAGGCGCATCGGAAAATTGCCTTACAAACAAAACAAGCTCCTTTATGTTCTCAATCAAAAAAGCATCGCGCCAGCTATAGCCGCGACTGCGTTGAACAAACAAAAGTGTATGCGGCTTTTGAAGTCGCTCTTTTATTGCGTCAAAATCAAATCCGCCCTTATCGGTCAAATCAATCTTATCAAAGCTTACTCCATAATCCTTAAGTGAACCGTTACTCTCGCCTAAAATAACCTCTTGCAGCGTATCGTACGGCATTCCCGAAAGCGACACAAGCGTATCCCCGGGACGTAACAAACCGTATAAGCACGTAGCTATTGTGTGAGTACCGTTGGCAAAAGATGGGGAGACGATTGCATCTTCGGTACCGAAAGCCGAAGCGTAAACCTTATTAAGAGTATCTCTTCCTATATCGTCATATCCGTAGCCGTTTGTTCCGCTAAAATGGCGCAATGCAACGCGGTTGTTTCTAAAAGCATTTAGCACCTTCTCCTGATTAAATAAAGCAACCTCGTCGTAATACGCAAAAAGCTCACCGAGCTCTTCCTTAGCCTCTTTTATCAATTTGTCGATTTTCATAATTACTCCATCAAAAATTTTTCGGTCATTTCGTATATTTCGTCGCTACCTGCCACAACAAAATGCTTTTCTGTTTTCATTCCTCTAAAAAACGTCATTTGCCTTTTTGCATAGCGACGGCTACTTTGCTTAATTTGCTCTATCGCCTCATCAAGCGTAATGCCACCGTCAAGGTACGAAACAATTTCCTTATATCCTATCGCTTGCATGGAATTGTATTCCTTATATTTATATAGTCCCTTAACCTCGTCCAAAAGCCCGGACAAAACCATATTATCAACTCTGCGATTTATTCGATCGTATAAAACGTCCCTTTCATCTGTTATAACAAACATAATGTAGTCGTATAGAGGCTGGTCTACATCCTTAAAGGCGCCCCTCGGCTTACCCGTAATTTCGTAAATTTCAAGCGCGCGAATTATGCGCTTGGTGTCATTTATGTTTATTTGCTCTGCCGAAACAGGATCCACTTTTTTTAGCCATGCATACAGTTTATCTGCGCCTTCATTTGCCGCGAAAGTCTTTAGTCTATCTCTTATATCCTCATCCTTGGGCGCACCCGCAAAGCTGTGACCAAACAATAACGAATTTATATACAATCCCGTACCGCCGCAAAGAATGGGGATCTTGCCTCGATTCACCACATCATCTATCGCTTTTTTAGCATCCAAAACGTACTGCCCAACAGAATATTCTTCATTTGGCATAACCACATCCAACATGTGATGTGGCACGCCTTCTGCTTCCTCTATGGTAACCTTGCCGGTACCAATATCCATACCTTTATATATTTGCATGGAATCAGCACTTATAACCTCACCGTTAAATCGCTTTGCAAGATTTATTGCCGCCGCAGACTTGCCTACTGCCGTAGGGCCTGCCACAATAACCAGCTTTGTCATTTTCTCTTGAACCATTTGTCAACTTCCAGCTTACTTAATTTTACCACAATCGGCCTACCGTGCGGACATTGTAGTGCGCCCAAGGTATTTACACCTCTTACCAAATGCTTTATTTCGTCAAGCGACAACAATCTATCCGCCTTTACTGCCGCCTTGCATGCCGTTTGAGCAAGTGTATCCTTTATAAAAGTTGCCTTATCAATCAAATCAAGCTTAATTGCATCAAAAAACAGCGGTAAAAATTTGGATAAATTAATTTCGGTAAGAAGCGCAGGAATTGCAGTTATGGAAAACCTGTCGCCATCTTTTTTCAATTCAAACCCACATGAGCGGAAAACATCAAGATATGAATCAAGCAGTTCTGCCTCTTCAAAGCTTAGATCAAACTCGTACGGGAAAAGTAACTTTTGCACAACCATATCGCCGTCGTTAATCTTTTTAACCAACTTATCGTAAAGAATTCGTTCATGAGCCGCATGCTGATCAATTAGATAACAATTTTCGCCCTGCTCTACTATTATATAAGTAGAAAAAAGAGTTCCTACCGTCATTACGTCTTCTTCGCCCAAGAAAGAATTACGTTCATTATCCGACACAACCCCATCAAACAAGGTATTTTTTGCCGCGTTATTACCGTAAGCAGCTGCTACTTCCTCAACATTTTCTTCTTGCTTGTCCGCAACACTCTCATTTTTACCAAAAATATCCTCGTAGGTTTTTATCGGCCTACCTTCTTTTTTCGGCTTTGCATAAGACAAAACCGATGGAGCTTCTCTAAGCGTACTTTTTACTCCCAAAAGAGAAAAATCAAATTTTACACTTTCTTTATAATCGTCATCAAGTAGCTCGCCCGCCACCTTTGGTTGTGGCGCAGATACGTAATCGGACTGAATAGTCTTTGGCTGATGCGTAATATTATTTAGCATATCGTTTACGGCATTTCTAATCAATTTCTTGATTTTCTCTGCTTGAACAAACTTAACCTCCATCTTGCTTGGATGAACGTTTACATCCACCATATCTGCAGGTAAATCTATAAAAAGAACAAACATCGGATACTGCCTTGACATAAGGTAATCCTTATAGCATAGATATACCATATACGAAATATCTTCGCTTTTTACGTATCTGCCATTTACAATAAGAGTCTGATAATTTCGACTATGCTTACTAAAAGAGGGCTTTCCTATATATCCGCGTATTGTTATGTCAGGCATAACAAGCGAAACCTCTTCGAGATTTGTCAAAACTTCGTTGCCGTATACGGCTATTAATGCACTTTTTACTCCCTCACCCGTCGATGCTATTTTCTTGTTTCCAAGCGTACATTTAAAGGCAATTGTCGGATTTGCAAGAATTAATCTTGTAATAAGGTTGGCAATATCCGCCTCTTCACTTGCCGCACTACGCAAAAATTTTTGACGCGCGGGGATTTTTTCGAATATATTTTCTACCGTTATGGACGTTCCCTTTGGCGCACCCACCTCGTAGGAAGCCACCTGATTACCGGAATCATACTCTACCGCATAACCAAGCTCCTCATTCTCAACTCGCGATACAAGCGTAACCTTTGCAACTGCCGCTATGCTGGCAAGAGCCTCACCTCTAAATCCCAGTGTAAGTATTGTATTAAGGTCCTCTATGCTTGATATTTTGCTCGTTGCGTGCGGCATAAACGCCTTGGAAATCTCTTCCTTTTCTATACCGCATCCGTTGTCAACAACGCGAATATAATCTATACCCCCACCACGAACCTCGATTTCGATACTCGTTGCCCCTGCATCAATCGAATTTTCAACAAGCTCTTTTACTACCGACATGGGCTTGTCTACTACCTCTCCCGCAGATATCAAATTGAATATCGAGCTATCCAATAAATTTATTTTTGCCATTAGTTTTTACCTGCCTTTTCTTTAAGGTCTGCCAAAACATCAAGCGCATGGCGTGGCGAAATGTTGTCTATATCAAGCTCATTAAGTATCGCATTTATTTCCGCATTGTTATTTATGTTATTAAAAAGTGACATTTGCCCGTCGGCAACTCGGCTATCTTTATGCACGATATCCTTCTTTTCGAGAGTTTTCAAAAGCTCCTTTGCGCGTCCTAATACATAATCGGGAAGACCCGCAAGGCCTGCTACCTCTATACCAAAGCTTCGGTTTGCACTTCCCCTCATCAGCTTTCGCAAAAATACGATATTGCCGTTAATTTCTTTTAGGGACAATTTATAGTTTTTTACACCCTTTATTATGCCTTCAAGCTCGGTAAGCTCGTGATAATGGGTAGAAAACAGTGTTTTTGCATTATAGCCTTGCGAAATAAACTCTATAATAGACCAAGCAATGCTAAGACCGTCATACGTAGACGTACCTCTGCCTATTTCGTCAAGCAATATCAAGCTGTTGTCCGTAATGTTATCAAGAATAAACGCAACCTCGCTCATTTCCACCATAAAGGTGCTGCGACCGCTACCAAGGTCATCACTTGCGCCCACTCTGGTAAACAATCTGTCCACCAAGGATATTTCCGCGTAAGACGCCGGCACGAACGAGCCGCAATGCGCAAGAATGGTTATCAGCGCAACCTGCTTCATATAAACGCTTTTACCTGCCATATTAGGCCCGGTAATAAGCATAATATTGCTTTCACTGTCAACAAAAGTATCATTAGGCACAAACGCCTCTCCCTTAAGAAGTTTTTCTACAACCGGATGCCTGCCTTCTGTGATTTTAATCTGCTTAACAGCCGAATTGATAATCGGACGCACGTATCCGTTTTCCCTTGCCACCAAAGCGTTGCTAAGCAGGCAATCCAACACCGCTATTGCTTTTGCACTGGACATAAGCTCTTCAAAATGTCCTTTGATGCTTTCAACAAGCTCCTCATAAATTTGAAGCTCCAAGCTTATTGCCATTTCGCTTGCGCTATCGAGCTTTGTTTCGATTTCTTTAAGCTCTTCGGTTATATAACGCTCGCTATTGACGGTTGTCTGCTTGCGAATATACCTATACGGCACTAGCGCAATTTGACTTTTCGGCACCTCTATATACTGTCCAAACACCTTATTAGAGTGAATTCTGAGGTTTTTAATACCCGTCGCTTCTCTTTCGGCGATTTCAAGCTTTTGGATTATGTCTTTTGCATTTTCCGCATAATTACGATATTCGTCAAGCTTATCGTTAAATCCTTCTTTAATAACACCGCCGTCACGAACTAAATTTGACGGTTTAGAATTAATTGCAGATAAAATCAAATGTCCAAGCCCACTAAGGTCTGCCATCAAATCGCTAAGCTCGGCAAACGCAGGAGCGGAAAGTGACGAAAGCAATTCTTTTATCTTAGGCAAGCATACAAGCGACTGTCCAAGGCTAAGACAATCTCGCGGCGAAACATTGCCGTAAGAAAGTCTACCGCAAATTCTTTCTATATCACCAATATTTTCAAGCAATTCCGCGGCGGCGACACGCGCATCAAGCTTTGCGTAAAGCTCGGATACGGCATCAAGCCTGTCGTTGATTTCCTTTTCGTCAAGCGAAGGCATCTCTAGCCAGCTTCGAAGCTTTCTCGCGCCCATTTTTGTCAAGGTTTTGTCAATAACCCAAAGCAGTGAACCCTTTTTCTTTCCAGTAGAAGCACTTTCTACAAGCTCAAGCGTTCTTCTTGCCGAGCTGTCTATGCTCATTGCCCTTACGTTTTCTTCGCTTTCCGAGCTTTTTATGTTTATCAAATTACGTTTTTGCGTTTCATTTATGTATGTAAGCAACGCACCAACCGCACTAACACACGCACGGCTTTTGTTGATTTCCTTATAATTTTCCTTGCCAAATTTTTCAACGATAATCCTAGAGGCATTATCGTAATCGAACGCCGTTTCGTTGTATAGCGAAAACGGACAAACCGCACCGTACTTTACGATCGAAAGATTCACGCTTGCGGCAAGCATATCCTCGTTACATATTATCTCCGAGGGGTTAATTCTTGCCAGCATCTCGTTAAGCTTTATGCTAAGTCCGCCGTTGATGGCAAGGTGATTGAACTCGCCCGTGGAAATATCCGTCCATGCAAAACCAACGTCACCGTCTATCATTGATACGGCGACAAGAAAGTTGTTCATATCCTCTTTTAGCATGGATGAATCCACCAACGTTCCGGGCGTGATTACTCTTACAACCTCACGCTTAACAAGCTCCTTTCCTTTGCTTGGCGGTGTCATTTGCTCGCAAATTGCTACCTTATAGCCCTTTTCGATAAGCTTAGCGATGTAGCCCTCCGCTGCATGATACGGAACTCCGCACATAGGCACG
>SVHR01000053.1 GCA_015055705.1 Clostridiales bacterium
GTTTACACTTGCCGTAAATGCTGTTTGTGGTGTGTTTGCAGGGGTGGATTTTACGCCCAGCACGGATAAAAACAAGTGTAAACGTGTAAATTTATCCGATTTCACCATTAAAAGAAATATTCAAGCAGTACAAAATGGCGACTATTATGCGGACGATTATAAACTGCCCGATTATTATCGCAAGAATTATAAGGATAGCGATTATCTCAATATTGACGTAAAAATGGAAACAGGTACGGGAAAAACTTACGTTTACACGCGCACCATGTTTGAATTGCATAAATATTACGGCATCAATAAATTTATTTTGTTAGTTCCCACTGTTCCTATCAAAGAAGGTGTAAAGGCTTTTTTGAAATCAAGTTATATGAAAACTGATTTGCAGTCTTTATATAACGGAACGGAAATGCATTTGCACGTATTAGACCCACAAAAGAAGGTTAAGGGTAGAAAGATGTTCCCTGCTCCTATTGTGGAATTTGCGAACGGAACAGATATTGGCGGAAATAGAATTGACGTTCTTTTGGTAAACAGCGGTATGCTTACCTCGGGAGCGACTATGGGAGCAAACTACGATCAAACCCTTTTGGGAAACTATACTCAGCCGTATGAAACCTTGCGAGAAATTGCTCCTTTCGTTATTATTGACGAGCCACATAAGTTTGCACGTTCTCAAAAAACTTTCAAGTGCTTAATCGATAATATTAAGCCTCAATGTGTCATTCGTTATGGCGCAACCTTTCCGGAGGTGGCTAAGGGTAAATTTGATTATGAAAACGTGGTTTATAACCTTGGCTCTTGTGATGCGTTCAATAATAATCTAATTAAAGGCGTAGAAGTTGAATATATTGCGGAAGAGTCTAAGCTTAAAGACCAAGTTAAGGTTAAGGTTTTATCTATTAGCGCAAATAAAGGCGAAACAAAAAATGTGCGCTTACAAAACGAACTTACAAAAAAGGCGTATGATTTGACCGTTGGGCAGTCCCTTGCCGAAATTGACGATAGCCTTACGGGTATTATGGTTGACACCATTGAGAAAGGCGTAGTTACGCTTACCAATGGAATGGAGTTGCACGTTAGCGATGCCATTTATCCGCAAGTGTTTAGCGAAACCTATCAAAAAACGATGCTTTCGCTTGCACTTGATAGACATTTTGAAAAAGAACGTGAAAATTTTAAGCGTTTGAATCGTATCAAAACACTTTCACTCTTCTTTATAGACAGTATTGATTCTTTCCGTGATGACGGCTATTTAAGAAAAGAGTTTGAAGAACTTCTTAAAGCAAAATTGACGGCTGAAATTGGAAAATTATCAACGGCAACCAATCAAAAGGACAAGGAATACAAGGAATTCCTTGAATATTCGCTTGCTCATATCAGCGAAACGATTGCGGCGTATTTCTCGGAAGATAACAGTACGGACAGCGAGGAAGTTCGTCAAGAAGTAAATAAGGTTTTAAGAGAAAAGGACAAAATTATCCGCATTAAGGACGATAGCGGTAAATTTGAGCCTACACGTTTCATTTTCTCAAAATGGACGTTAAAAGAGGGCTGGGATAACCCTAACGTATTTGTTATTGCAAAACTCCGCAGTAGTGGTAGCGAAACGAGCAAATTACAAGAAGTTGGACGTGGTTTGCGCTTACCTGTGGATGAATTCGGTAACCGTATTAGCGATGAGCAAATGTATTTGCGTTATATAATTGATTATTCAGAAAAGGATTTTGCGGATAGGTTGAAAAAAGAAATCAATGGTGATGCAAATGTCGAACTTAAAATCACATTGGAATTTCTGCAAAAATACGCAAAAGCTAAGCATATTGACATTAACCAATTCCTTTTGGATATTATGTTTAAACATTATATTAATCCCGTGGGCTATACTCTGGTTGAAGAAAACAAAGAAGTTTTTATGGCGGATTATCCGGACTTGTTTAAGGCGCTTGCAAACGGAAAGGTCGTAGAAATTAACAGTGATAAAAACAAAAATGTTACTCGCATAAATATTCGTGAGGACAATTTCAAGAAGCTTGAAAAATTATGGAAACTCATCAATCAAAAATACTACCTGCATTTTGAAAAAATTGATGATGAAACCTTACAACAAGCGATTGTCAAAATTTTAGATAAAGGTATTGATGGACGTTCAACAGTTACTACAAGAATTGCAAGAACGAAAAAGGTTGACATTGACGGTAGCGTTGATTTTGAAGAGGTTGTCGGAAGTTCGTTTACTGAGAAGAAAGAAATGACTTATTCTACCTTCTTGAAAGAAATTCAAGCAAAAACGAATATACCTATTAAGTTGATGCACGCTGCCCTTTGCGAGTATTTTACGGGTAAAACCGTTCCCGAAAAGTATTTCTGCAAGCAAACATTACAAAAATTCGTAGATGAATACAGACTTTGGTTTATTTCACAGTTCAATGAGCGCTATTCTTATGAAAAAGTTGACGTTGCGGTAAATGATCCGCTTTGCGATGCCGACGGGAAATTAAAGAAGTCTATCGTGCGTACGGACGTAGGTCAAATTCCTGCCGATATAGCAGTTTTGGATAAATACCTATATGACGCTTGTTGTTACGATTCACAGTTGGAGCGTGAAAATATCACGACGGATATTACATCAAGCATTGCCGAAATTGAAGTGTTTGGAAAAATTCCAAAACGTACGGTTAGAATTCCTACGTATGCAGACGGCACGTACAGCCCTGACTTTATGTATATTGTCAAGAAAAAAGACGGTAGCAAACAATTGAATTTAGTGGTTGAAACAAAGGATAAAACCGAACTTGACCCTGAAGAAAACCGTAAAATTAACTGCGCTAAAAAACTGTTTGAAGAGATGCAACGTGAAGTTGATAACGTTCGTTTTAGAAAACAACTTCGTGGCGAAGAAATGATAAAAATTATTGAAGAACTGTTTTAAAGATTGATTGTAGACAATTTGTAGATATAATTACTGCCGTTTTTATGATATTATAATAAAAAAGGAGAATAGACATGAATAATAAAGAAAAGCTAAAGTTTGTTAAAAGGTTGTTTTTAGAAATATTGAAAGACCGTGTAGAGTCGGAAGAAATAAAAGAGCTAATAGATAAAGCGAAAACTGTTGAAGATATTATAGAGATACTAAAAAACAAGAATTTAACACCCTTGGAAAAAGATATTGAGTTGGTTAAAATGATTGTCAAGGAAAACATAAAGAAAAATCAGTCAATTGGGGTGTTTTCTAAGATGGCATTAATTGCTATACTTGAAAAAAATCAGCCAGTAAAAAATATCTTGTTTGAGCTTGTGGATTTTATAAACACTAAAGATTTAAGAAAATAAAATCTATTTCTGATTCTGTTGTACAAAAAACACCTTTATGTAGAGGTGTTTTTTTGATATTTGGGTGGAAAAAGAGCAAGCGGTGGGCTTGCTCTTTTGGGTTGGTTTAGTTCGTGGCTTAGTATGCTTTGCCGAAGAAGATTTTTTTGCTTGCTTTTTTGCCGCAGCAGACACAGGTTTCGCCGCAGGGTGTTTGGTCGAAGGGCATATTGCGGGTGGAGGCTCCGGTAAGCTCCTTGATTTTGTCCTCGCATTCGCGTTCGCCGCACCACATCGAGAGGGCGAAGTTGCCGGTATCGACTGCATTTTTGAGGTCGTCCATGTTGTTTACAGTTTTAACGTGCGAGTCGCGGAAGGCAAGTGCTTTGTTGTACATATTATCATGTATATCGTCAAGCAGCTCCTGAAGCTTGGTGTCAAGCTGATCAAGCGGAATTTGAATCTTTGCGCCGCCCTCTACGTCACGGCGAGCAACGGTAGCAACGCCGTTTTCGATATCGCGGGGGCCGATTTCGATTCGTACAGGCACGCCCTTCATTTCGTACTCGTTGAACTTCCAGCCCGGGGAGTAGTCGCGGTCATCAAGCTTTACGCGGTAGTTCTTTTTAAGCTGAGCAAACACCTCGTTGCACTTGTCGGTAACGCCCGGCTTGTGCATAGCAACGGGGATAATAACCGCTTGAATGGGAGCAACGCGGGGCGGCAGACACAGACCGCGATTGTCGCCGTGAGTCATAATAATAGCTCCGATCATGCGAGTGGAGATACCCCACGAGGTCTGATACGGATTCTTCAGCTTGCCGTCCTTGTCGAGGAACTTAATGTTGAAGGCGGCGGAGAAGTTGGTGCCGAAGAAGTGAGTGGTGCCCGACTGCAAGCTCTTGCCGTCCTGCATCATAGCCTCGATAGAGTAGGTTGCCTTAGCTCCTGCAAACTTTTCCTTTTCGGACTTTTGACCCATGAACATGGGGATAGCAAGGACGTTACGTGCAAATTCCTCGTATACGTGTAGCATTTTTAGTGTTTCCTCTTGCGCTTCCTCCTCGGTTGCGTGCAAGGTGTGACCCTCCTGCCACAAGAACTCGCTTGTGCGAAGGAAGGGGCGAGTGGTTTTCTCCCATCTTACGACGTTAGCCCACTGATTTATAAGCATAGGAAGGTCGCGGTACGACTCTACCCACTTAGAGTACATTTCGCAAATAATCGTTTCGCTGGTGGGGCGAACGACAAGCGGCTCGGTAAGCTCGCTTCCGCCTGCGGTGGTTACGACTGCCACCTCGGGAGCAAAGCCCTCTACGTGCTCGGCTTCCTTTTGGAGATAGCTGTACGGAATGAGCATGGGGAAGTAGGCGTTTTCGTGACCTGTTTCCTTAAAGCGCTTGTCCATTTCGTGCTGGATATTCTCCCAAATAGCGTAGCCGTACGGGCGAATAACCATCGTTCCCTTTACGGGGCCGTAGTCTACGAGCTGAGTCTTTAGCACGACGTCGGTGTACCACTGCGGAAAATTCTCGTTGATGTCCGCAATATCTTTTACAAATTCCTTTTCTTTAGCCATAATAGCTCTCCACAAAAATTTTGTTCGCATAGATTATGCCACATCGGGTGCGGCTGTGTCAAACAAATGTGGGCGGTTGCGATAGTAAAAGTGCGTTTATTCACGCATTCTGCCCGTATTCTCTTGACGGACTTGGGTAAATTATTGTATAATAATTCGAAATATACTCAAGGTGGCTCGAAATTTACGAGCCGTGGAGGACGATATGGATAAATTCAGATTATTTAGCAGTGAAAGCGTTACCGAGGGTCACCCCGACAAGGTGTGCGACGCAATCGCAGATGCAATTTTGGACGAGGCGCTTGCGGGCGACCCCACCTCGCGCGTGGCGTGTGAGGTTTGCTGCAGCACCGGCATGGTGTTGGTTATGGGCGAATTCACCACCGAGCAGTACGTGGATATCCCCAAGGTGGTGCGCCGTGTGGTTAAGGAGATCGGCTACAACGATTCCTCGCTTGGCTTCGACTACCACAACTGCGCCGTGCTTACCTATATCAACGAGCAGTCCCCCGACATTTCTATGGGCGTAAGCGACGCTATGGAAAGCAAGGAGTCCACCGACCCTGCCGACCGTATCGGCGCAGGCGATCAGGGCATGATGTTCGGCTATGCCTGCAACGAAACCCCCTCGCTTATGCCGCTTCCCATCGACCTTGCACACAGACTTTCGCACCGCCTTACCGAGGTGCGCAAGCAGGGCATAATCGGTTATCTTCGCCCGGACGGCAAGTCGCAGGTTACCGTGGCGTACGAAAACGACAAGCCCGTCTACGTGGATACGGTGGTTATTTCGGCTCAGCATAACGCCGACGTGGAGCTTGAAACGCTTCGCGCAGACATAATTAAGCACGTAATTTTGCACGCCGTGCCCGCAGAGCTTATTTGCGACAAAACCAAGTTCCTTATCAACCCGACGGGCAGATTCGTTATCGGCGGCCCGCACGGCGACAGCGGTCTTACCGGCAGAAAGATAATCGTGGACACCTACGGCGGTATGTGCCCGCACGGCGGCGGCGCGTTCTCGGGCAAGGACCCCACCAAGGTGGATAGGTCGGCGTCCTATTATGCGAGATACGTATGCAAGAATATCGTTGCGGCAGGTCTTGCGGACAAGGCTCAGCTTCAGGTTGCGTACGCTATCGGAAAGGCGTTGCCCGTTTCGGTTTGCGTAGATACCTTTGGCACGGGTAAGGTTAGCGACGAGCAGCTTGCCGAGATTATAAGCAAGCATTTTGACTTCCGTCCGTACTCGATAATCAAAAATTTAGGGTTGCGTGCCCCCATCTATTCCGTGTCCACCAACTACGGACACTTCGGCAAGGAGAGCTTGCCGTGGGAAAAAACCGACAAGGCAGACGAGCTGAGGCAGTATATTAGATGATAATAAGCGGTAGCATCGAAGAAATCCGTTTTAGAAACGACGAAAACGGCTATACAATTGTTGTCCTTGACGTGGACGGTGAAATGACGACGGCAGTCGGCAGCTTTCCGCCCGTCAGCGAGGGCGAAAACGTAGAGCTTGTTGGCGATTTCACGGTGCATCCAAGGTTTGGCAGGCAATTTAAGGCGACCGACGTAAAGCGCATAACGCCCACCACGCAGGACGGAATAATCAGATTCCTCGGTAGCGGGCTTATTCGTGGCGTAGGACCCAAAACCGCGCTTGCCATAGTGTCCGTTTTTGGCGATAAGGCTCTGGAGATTATTCGGTTTAAGCCGACTGCGCTTGCAAAAATCAAGGGCATTTCGGGGGCTAAGGCGCTTGCAATTCACGAGGCGTATATGGACAACGTCAAGGTTCAAGAGTCCATAATGTACCTGCAAGAGCAGGATATTCCGCTTGGCACGGCGCTTAAGATTTGTAAGTACTACGGTGACCAAACCGTGGCTACGGTATCGACAAATCCGTACAAGCTGATAGAGGATATCGACGGAATCGGCTTTTTGACAGCCGACCGAATCGCAATCAAGCAAGGGCTTCCGCGCTCGGGTCCGTTTAGAATTCGCGCCGGAATTTCGCACACGCTTAGCGTTGCGGGCGAGGACGGAAATACCTTTTTGCCGCGCGAGGAGCTTATAGAGGCGGCGGCGCATTTGCTTGAATGCGAGAGCGAAAGCGTAGGTGACCAAATTGACGAGCTTGTTATTGCAGGCAAGCTAAAATGCGTAAACGTTGACGGCGTGGAGGCGGTGTTCAGCCGCGCGGTGTATCAAGCCGAGCAGGGTGCTTCGGCAGGGCTTATAAGGCTTATCACCGAGGAGAACATGACCGAGTACGATGCAAGCGCGGACATCGAGGAGTTCGAGCGAACAAACCGAGTAGAGCTGCATCAAAACCAAAGGGAAGCGATTTCCTTGGCAGTTAAAAGCGGTGTATCGGTTATTACGGGCGGCCCCGGTACGGGCAAAACCACGGTGGTTAAGTGCATTATCGACATCACCGAAAAGCTTGGTATTACCACCATGCTTATGGCTCCTACGGGTAGGGCGGCAAAACGCCTAAGCGAAAGCACGGGGCGAAGCGCAACCACCATTCATCGCGCGCTTATGAAGGACGCGGGCGAGGATTACAGGACGGCAACCACTCCGCTTGCGTGCGGTGCGGTAATCGTGGACGAGGTGTCCATGGTGGACGTGTTTTTGCTTAACTCGCTTGTTAGGCGACTTCGCGGTGGAACAAGGCTTATTTTTGTGGGCGACAAGGATCAGCTCCCCAGCGTGGGTGCAGGCAACGTGCTTGCGGACATTATAGGGTGTGGGCTTGTTCCCACGGTAATGCTTACGCACATTTACAGACAGGAGGAGGAAAGCCTGATTGCCAAAAACGCACACGCCGTAAACCGCGGCGAAATGCCTGACATCAGTCGCAAGGACAAGGATTTCTTCTTTGTAAAGGCACGGTCGCAAGAGCAGACAGCCGAGCTTGTGGTAGACATGGCGGCAAGACGTATCCCAAAATTTTTGGACGTAGAGCCGCAAAGGATTCAGGTTTTGTGCCCGGTCAAAAACGGCGAATGCGGCACTGTTGCCATCAACAAGAGGCTTCAGGGAGCAGTCAATCCTACGGGAAAGGAGCTTAGCTTTGGCGAAAGTGTGTTCCGCGTAGGCGATAAGGTTATGCACACCGTCAATAACTACGAGCTTGAATGGACAAGGCGCGAGCCTTACTACGAGCAAGGGCTGGGCGTTTTTAACGGCGATGCAGGGCTTATCGTGGATATCAAGGTGGCAACGGGCGAGATTGCTGTTTTACTTGACGACGGCAGAGAGGTGGTTTATACCGCGGATATTCGCAATCAGCTTATGCACGCCTACGCCGTTACGGTGCACAAAAGTCAGGGCTCGGAGTACGTGGGCGTTATTATGCCGATAACAGGCGGCAGTCCTATGATTATGACTCGCAATCTGCTTTATACGGCAATCACGAGGGCAAAAAGGTTTGTGGCGCTTGTGGGCGACGAGTACTTTCTAAAACGTATGGTGGACAACGATTATATAGCCAAGCGTTACAGCGGCATGAAGACATTTTTGGTTAATTTATACAAGCAAAATAATTTGTTATACGGAGAATAAATATGGTTACGGTAAACGAATTTACTTATGACGAAGCAAAGGATATCGTAAAGGCGCTGGGCGGCAAGCTCAGCGCGGATGAGCGCGTCCTTATTATGGACGAGAACGGCGAAAAAATCGGCGCCGCAGTAATCGGGCTGGACAGGACGGTTGTGGAAATCAGACAGCTTATTGTTAAGGACAGACCGTTTCCGTATTTCGATTTGCTTGCGCGCTCCACGCTTAATATAATCAACCTTTTCGAGCTTCCCATTATGGTTAGAGTGGAGAACAATCCGTACTTTACAATGTTCGGCTTCAAGCAGGAGGAGGACGGATTTATGTATGTACGTAGTGACGAAATTACGTTTAAGGGCAGCCTTTGCGGCGGTCATAAATAAGAGGTAAAATATGAGTAACTTTATTGAAGACATAATCGAAAGCGACCTTGCCTCGGGCAAGCATAGCGGTATTATTACGCGCTTTCCGCCCGAGCCCAACGGCTATTTGCATATCGGACACGTCAAAAGCATTTGTCTGAATTATTACGGCACGGCAGTAAAGTACGGCGGCAAATTCAATTTGCGCTTTGACGATACCAATCCTGCAAAGGAGGACGACGAGTTTGTTCGCTCTATCGTTGACGATGTGAAGTGGCTGGGAGTTGATACAAGCAACGTTCTTTTTGCTTCCGACTACTTCCAAAAAATGTACGAGTGCGCCGTGCTGCTTATAAAAAAGGGCAAGGCGTACGTGGACGATATGAGTGCGGACGAGGTTAGGGCAACGCGCGGTACGCTTACCGAGCCTGGTGTGGAAAGCAAAAACCGCAACCGCCCGATAGAGGAAAGCCTTAAGCTTTTTGAGGATATGGAAAACGGTATGGTCCCCGACGGCGCGCTTATTTTGCGTGCAAA
>SVHR01000054.1 GCA_015055705.1 Clostridiales bacterium
AAATAATGGGCGATTTGCCTTTTTACGTGGCGTACGATTCTGTCGACGTGTGGAAGAATAAGAAATTTTTTGACCTTGATGGCTTTGTACCAAAGAAGGTTGCAGGTGTTCCGCCCGATTATTTTAGCAAGAGCGGTCAGCTGTGGGGCAATCCCGTGTATAAGGTGCGTTCAGCCAAGGTAAAAAAGTGGTGGAACGAGCGTCTTAGCAGTGCGCTAAATCTGTACGACAGCGTTAGACTTGACCACTTTAGGGCGTTTGACGAGTTTTATGCTGTGCCTTACGGGCGTAAGGATGCAATCAAGGGCAGATGGAAAAAGGGCTTTGGATATGAATTCTTCATTGGCAAAAAGGACATGCCTATCGTAGCTGAGGACTTAGGAATTATTACTCAATCCGTTCGTGATTTGCTTGTCAAAACGGGCTTTCCCGGGATGCGCGTGTTGCAGTTTGGCTTTAGCGGAGGCGATAATCCGCATTTGCCAAGTGCCGTGCGCAGTGGCAGTGTTTGTTATACGGGTACGCACGACAATATGACGCTCGTTCAGTTTTTGAGTTCACTTAGCGGAAGCGAAAAGGAGCAATTTATGTCGATACTTCAAGAGGAATGGGGCAGCGTAAATGATGACGTGGACGAGCTTGCTGACGTCGTTATAGAGCTTTGCTGTATGAGCGATGCACATCTTGCGATAGTTCCGCTTTTCGATTTGCTGCACAAGGGCGAAGATGGACGGATAAATACACCGTCCACCGTTTCGGCTGATAATTGGTCGGCGAGAATTCAAAGCGGAGAATACGAGCAGGTAAGAGAAGATATTCTTTATTTAGTAAATAAATACAACAGAGGGTAGATTTATGAAGGTTGCAATGACAGGTACAAGCGGTAATATGGGGCGAGAGGTCCTAAAGCAGGTGCTGGAGCTTGATGAAGTTGAGCTTGTCAAAATATTGCTGACAAATAAAAGGAAGAACAATAGGCTAAGTCGCCGCTTAAAAAAGCAATACGGTGCCCGTATACAAATTTTGCGTGGCACGGTTGCAGATAAGGATGTGTGTCGTGCGCTTGTTAAGGACGTAGAGTACGTTGTTCATATGGCGGCAGTTATTCCGCCAGCATCGGATGCAAGTCCTGAGGCAAGTAGGGAGTGTAACCTTTTGGGCGCGATGGCGATAGTGGACGCAATAAAGGAGCGCAAGCCTCAGCCCAAGTACATTCATATTTCTACGATGGCGCTATACGGCAACCGAAGCATAGCTCGTCCCTTTGGCAGAGTGGGCGATCCGCTTACGGTAAGCCCCTTCGACTATTATGCGATGCACAAGCTACGTGGCGAAAGATATGTCCTTGACGCTGAGCTGGATTGCTTTGCCGTGCTTCGTCAGACGGCGATGCTTCACCTCAATATGATGGCGGACAACATAAAGGATGGACTTATGTTCCATACAACCCTAAATGCACCGCTTGAATGGGTAAGCTCACGTGACAGCGGATATTTGATAAAGCGAATTTTACAGCGCGACGGCAATGGCGAGGTGCCGCAATTTTGGAACAATATTTACAATATCGGCGCGGGCAAAAAAGGTATGGACACGGGATACGATACCTTTAAGGACGGCTTCGCAATCATAGGCGGCTCTCCTGAAAAGTTTTTTAAGCCGCATTGGTTTGCTACGAGAAACTTTCACGGCATATGGTTTGCTGATGGAGGCGAGCTTGAGGATATGTTTGCCTTTCAACGTGACGACGTAAGTGAATATTGGAAAGAAATTGGTAAAATGCACAAAATTTATGCACTTGGTAGGCTTGTGCCTGCAAAGCTTATGTACTTATTCTTATTCAGGCGCTTGCGTTTTCATCGAAATTCGCCCGACAGATGGCTTCGTGATGGCGATATTCCAAGAGTAACTGCAACTTTCGGCTCGGTAGAACAAGCCAACGCCTTGCCGCAAAAGTGGAGCGAGGTTAAGCTTGCATCTAAGGGTGATTTTGGTGATTATGACCAAATGCGTGATGTAAGCAGAATAACTAAGGATGATCTTTTTTGCCACGGCTATGACGAAGGAAAGAGTATTTTGGAGTGGAATATGGACGACTACCGACAGGCGGCAGCGTTCCGTGGCGGTGAGGTGGTTAGCCAAGCCGCAGACAGTCCTTACAAAAAAATCACTTGGAGATGCGCTGATGGTCACGAGTTTGAGGCAACGCCGTTTGCTGTGCTTCGTGGCGGTCATTGGTGCGACAAGTGTTGCTATCCCACGCCATGGAGCTTTGATAAAATCAGCAAGACTAATCCGTACGTGGCGCAAGCGTGGTACGATTCTCATACAAAAAACGAGGACATAATTTACGACCTTGACAGTAGCGGCAATTCGCTTATGAGCAAATTCACGGAGGAATAAGCTTGAGGGTTTTATTTACCGTATTTTCGGGTACCGGCAACACCTTGCGGGTAGCAAGCGGCCTTGCCGAAGAGTTAAGCAGCCATCAAATCGAGGCGGATGTTTATCGCATTTGTTCAAAAAATGAGGTACCGTATGTGCAAAATTATGACGTTTTAGTGGTTGGATATCCGGTACACGCATTTAATGCACCCACGGCAGCACTCAAATTTTTTAGGGATTTACCGCAAGGTAATGGCAAAAGGGTTTATATACTTCGAACCTCGGGCGAGCCGCTTGTGCTCAACGATGCGTCGGCAATCACTCCCAAGCGCATTCTAAAAAAGAGAGGATATGACGTAGTGGGCGAGTTTTCGTATGTTATGCCGTACAACATTATTTTTCGCCATTCCGATAAGATGGCGGCAAGAATGTGGAATTGTGCGCAGAATAGAATCAAAAGAGATGCAATGCAAATTGTAAGAGGCGATGGAAGTAACAAAAGGATAAACCTTTTTAAGCGAGCTGTGTCGTTCGTTTTGAGAATAGAGCATACAGCCATGCCGCTTTTGGGCAGAAATTTTAAGGCGGATTCAAAAAAATGCAAGGGTTGCGGCTTATGTGTGTCAGTTTGTCCCACCTCCAACATTACGATGATAGAGGGTAAGCCCAAATTTGGGCGTAGCTGTGTGGGCTGTATGGCGTGCTCGTTCGGTTGCCCGACGGACGCCATCAAGATTTCACTTCTAAACGGCTGGCGTGTAAACGGACAGTATTCGTTTGCGGGCGAACAAGCCGCTGACAGTGAGGTATGCAAGTACTGTCGCCGTTCGTATCTAAAATATTTTCACGAAAGCGAAAATATTGATTAGCAATGCTGCTTATAGAACTTGAAAAAAATGCCAAGCCGTGATATACTATGTATATGAAGAGGCTTGGCTTTATTTTTATATCTATAATTATAGCGCTTGCGGCATGTGGCGTAATTTCTTGTACTACCGATCTTCCTTCGTTACAAAAGGATTTATTTTACCTTGAGGTTGGTGAGCTTGTAGACATTGCCGAGTTTGTAAATGAAGCTTTCGTGCTTGATATCGAGGATTCGTCGGTTGCATCCTCGCTTTGCGGTACGGTAATAAGGGGCGATAAGCAGGGGACAACGCTCGGTTACGTGCGTACCGCTACGAAAACGCATACCATAACGATAAACGTAAGCTATGCAAAAGCAGGTATCCAAATTTTGTGCGATTCGCCGCTTTTTGCTTCCGTTAAGGGCAGTGTTCTTACCTTTACGGCGGAGCGAGCCGTGGGGTGTGACCAATCTGCCGAAGTTATATGGAAGGTAAACGGCAGTACCGCAGGGGTAGGAAATACTTTTGCGCTAACGGTAAGCGATTATGGTAAATATGTTGTATCGGCAAGCGCAAACGGAGTAAGCGCAAGCCTTATTGCGGTTTGTGCACCTAAGCCTCAAGCCGTACCGACAATCGCGGTGAGCCAAGCTCAAGCTTTACAAACAACAGAGTTTACCTTAGACAAAATAGAGGGCTTAGAAAACATTTATTCGCGTTGGTACGTGGATGGACGGGAGGTCGGCTTTAGTGAGGGTGATATTTTTGAATATTCCTTCAATAAGGCGGGTGAGTATTCCGTATATGCAGTTTGCAATGGCGTACAATCCGAGCAAGTTACAGTTGCTGTTAGCGGCAAGTCGTGGATACAAAACGCCTATATCGACTACGATAGCGAGTTTCCCAAGGTATATCTAAGGTGGGACGGCGTGCAGGACGCTGATTATGAGGTTGCGGTATCGGGGACTGCTTACGGTAGCGCCAATCAAAGATTTGGCAAAAATCAATTTGATCTGACTTCTCTTGTCGATTTGACAAAAGCAGTAGAGGTAAAGCTACAATGTAAGGGCAACGACTACCTCTTGCCGTCTGACGTAGTAACTGTAAATACACCGGTACTTACAAGCGAAGAAAGAGAATATTTGTCAAAAAGATATTTTGATGGCAATCACTATATGACCAGTGATCAAGAGATCTTTGATGTTGTTGCATACGCAATTATATTCCGTCCGGATGCTTGCAAAAGCGGCGATGAGCAAAAGCTTAACCTTTCGTTATATATGGGATATGATAGCGAATATAGCGCGGCAACGCTTCTTGCCCTAGGCTGGTCGTATGTCGAGCAAACGGGTAGCTATTCGCTTAACGCAAGCGGAAGTGCAAACAAGGGCGGCAAGGTGCAGTTTGATATAACGTTTCATTTGACAGACACGCCTGACGATATAGAAGTGGCGAACAAAACAACTTATAAAACGCTTGTAACTCCAAAATTTGAGGGCGATGCTTACGTTTTGCCCATAGAGGATAAGCCCAGTGGCGGCGAGGTAGAAACAAGCGACGAGCTTTATTTTGTGGTGCAAAAGGGATACAAGCCGATGCCTAAAAGCGGCTCAGATGCCGAGCGACTTTACAATAAGGCGAAGAACGTACTTGCAAATATAGTTTCGGATGGTATGACTGATTTTCAGCGCGCCCAAGCAATATACGAGTGGATAATGTGGCAAACTACCTACGACTATGAGGTTTCTCAAATCACGCACATAGCCCAAGCAATAAAACAGCCGGCATACTACCTTGAGGGGGTTTTTGACTACGGCTTTGCTGTATGCGATGGCATTGCAAAGGCGATGAGCTTGCTTTGTAATATGGTGGACATTCCTTGCATTAGAGTGGTAGGAGAATCTTACGGAACAACAGTAAGCCGTCATGCATGGAACAAAGTTTATGTGGGTGGCAAGTGGTATATAGTGGATGCAACGTGGGGTGACGGAAAATTGACCCTTAGCGGCGTTGTTTACGAGGGTGCTTTGCATTCTTACTTCCTAAAATCCGATGGCGAAATGACCACACATAAGGCAACTTATCCTCATCTTTACCCAAGTGCGAGCGACGTATATAATTGGTATGACGCAACTCAATCGAATGACGGAAGTGCAGATATGTACGTAGAGGATACCTCAATTACCGAGCTTACCTCGGCTGTGCAATATGGAATGGAATGTGCAATCTACGAGGTGATTTACGGAGAAGAAATAACAGATAGAGATTTCTATTGCATCGAGATTTATCTTAGCACAAAGGCAAAAACATATTTTAAGGGGCATGTTGATTATGTTAACGCGGCAATAAGCTCGGTGATTAAGCTACCGTCCGTACCTTGGACTATAACAGGCAACTATTTGCTTATTTTGGTAAGTAAATAAAATAAGGAGAATTCATCAAAGATAAAAAACGTCGGTACGTATCCATGTTCTTGTGATATAAGCACCGCATGCTCGATTATTTCTTAAAGAATTCGAGCTATAAATGACGATACTATTTTTTTAAAATAAGGTATTGACAAATTTTAGGTTTTATTGTAGAATAATAGTATAGGAAGGGGGATTACTATGGATGGATTAATTCTTGAACCTCTAAAATATTATAATTCTGTTGCACGGCAAAAGCATGAGTCTCTTATTCAAGAGCATTTTGACTCGTTGGTTGCGCGTTCGGGTATTAACGTCGAGGAAAATAAAAAAACGGTCGCCGCATACGATAACGTCCAGCAACATATAGACGAGTTAAACAAGATAATCAATAGGCGACGAACTTGCTTTGGCTTACTTATTGCATTAGGTATTATAGGCATAGTACTCTTTTTGGTAGGCATCAATTTCTTACCCGGCGGCGAAATTAGAAAGGGTGTGATGATGTTATGTATAGGGATTGTTGCCGCGGTGGTTGGTTTTGTCGTTGCATTTGTTGTTGTTCGACCTCGAATCAAGGCGGCAAAATTCAAAAAAGCTGAAAGTATGGGCGAGTCGCAAAAGCTTTATGAGCAGGCTTTGGGACAAATGGCTTCACTCAATGCCCTTTATGATGATACGGATACGCTTAAAATCATTGAAAAGGTGATGCCGGAGATTAAGTTTGACAGAGCATACTCCAACGAGAGAGAAGAGGAACTTAGAGAGGACTTTGATTATGTTTCATTTACAGGCAACGAAACCTCGATTATAAATACGCTTTCAGGCAAGATTTTTGGCAATCCGTTTATTTTTGAGCGTTATCTCATCCATCAAATGGGAACTTGCACGTATCACGGCACCTTAGTGATATCGTGGACGGAGCGTTATAGGGATAGTGATGGACGAATGAGAACAAGGGTCAGGACTCAGACCTTGCACGCGTCTGTAGTCAAGCCAAAGCCGTATTATTCTATAAAAACACATCTTGGATTTGGCTCGGTTGCCGCGCCCGACCTAACGTTTACTCGCGGGGAATCAGATACTGATGAGCTGAGCGAAAGACAAATGCAAAGAAGAATTCGCAGAGGTGAAAAAAAGCTACAAGAAAAAGCTCGTGATGCATTAGAAAACGGCGAAAGCTTTCAAGAAATGGCCAACAGTGAATTTGATGTTCTTTTTGACGCAACGGATAGGGATCACGAGGTGCAATTCCGTCTTATGTATACACCTCTTGCGCAAAAAAATACGCTTGATCTGCTTCGTTCCAAGGACGGCTACGGTGATGATTTTAATTTTTATAAACTCAAAAGGTACAACATCATCAAAAGCGTTCATGCACAAAATTGGGATATGGATATAAGTACGTCTAGATACGTTACTCATAGCGTCGAGCTTTCTCGCAAGAAATTCCTTGATTTCAACGCTACCTTCTTTAAGTCAATTTTCTTTGACTTTGCTCCGCTTATGGCAGTACCCGCTTATCAGGATGAGCCTACTTACTCATTAAAGGATCCTAAGCCGTACAAAAGCTATTATCCCCCTTACGAGCATGAATCGCTTGCTAATAAGATAGGCGAAAGTGTGTTCGCTCATGAGCGCTCGGGTACTAATGCTATACTAAAAACCTCAATTTTAGAGCAAAACGATGGAGTGGACCGTGTGGTTGTTACTGCATATTCGTATGCAACCGAAAACAGGGTGGACTTTGTGCCTGTTCTCGGTGGTGACGGAGATATTCATAACGTTCCGGTGCCTTGGGTTGAATATATCCCCGTTAGCAAGCAATCGGACATGATGGTAAAGGCACTCAATCATACGAGCAGAGAATTCAGTCATAAATCGGGTGGTTCGATGCCTGAAAACGGCGCCTATTTTCACGGAATGCTGGCTTATGCACCTGCGTCAAAGCAAGCGTGGGAGCAAATTAACGAAACATTTAAAAAATACATATAAATATAGGAGGAAAACAAATGGCTAATATGCTTGACGAGCTTAATCCTGAAATCAAAGAGGAAGGGCTTGACACAAACGTAATCGCAAAGAAAATTCCTGCAAAGGTGGGAGTTGGCTCAAAGATTTTTGAGGTGATTCTTTGGATACCGCTGATTATACCCGGTGTGATTTTTCTTTTTAAGAAAATCAAAGCGAAGAATTATTTTCAGCAGTTAGAACAAAAAATCCAACGAAACGCTTCCCAAATCGACAACTACTTAGAACAAAGGGTCGTAGTTTTGCAAAACTGCGCAAGACTTCTTGATAAGGCTATTGACTTAGACAAGGATACGTTCGAAAGTATTGCAAAGTACCGTGGTGGCGCGGTTAGCGACGAGGGTAGAAATGCTCTTGCAGGTCAGCTTGATACTCTTGCCAATAACGTGAACGTTGCTTTCGAGAATTATCCTGACCTTAAGGCTCACAACGAGATCGCGGATGCTATGCAACAAAATATGTATCTTCAACGCGAAATTACAGCCGCAAGAGAGCTTTACAACGACACGGTTAATGCGTGGAACAGAGATATTTTTGCATGGCCGACCAAGGCAATCGTTGCTGCAAAAGAGGGGTATACTACGAGAATTCCGTTTATCGCCTCAAAAGAGATAAAGGAAAAGGCGAGAGACGTATTCTTCTAAAAAGTAACAAAATTGTGTAACGAAAAACAGCGCTAATTCTAGCGCTGTTTTTTATATAAAAGGCGCTGTCACGAAAGACGGTTGATTTTAATTAAAGGCGTCAAATGCAAGTCAGACCGCTTTTGAGCTGCGGATTTCGAGCGACGTGTACTTTCCCATAAGCGAGAAAATGTAAAGCTAAAAGCGGTATCACGCCGCATTTCACGTCTTTTATATCAACCATCTTTTGTGACAAAGCCATATAAAAAAGAACCGCCCATATGGACGGCTCTCTTTGTTTTGAGGTAATTATTATTTGTCTGCCTTAGCCTTGTAGCTTGCAAGTCTTGCCTTAGAATCTTCTTCAGCTCTTGCAAAAAGCTCTGCAGCAAGCTCCGGTCTAGACGCCTTAAGGGTCTTATAGCGGGTTTCGCCTGCAAGGAAGTCTTGATAGCTACCCGTCGGATCCTTAGAGTCAAGGGTGAACGGATTCTTGCCTTCAGCTGCAAGCTGCGGATTATAGCGGTAAAGCTGCCAGTAACCGGATTCAACAGCCTTCTTGGTTTCGAGCTGACCGTTGCTCATATCGATACCGTGGTTGATGCAGGTAGCGTAAGCAATGATAATAGAGGGACCGGGATAAGCTTCTGCTTCGGTGATAGCCTTAATAAGCTGATTCTGGTTAGCACCCATAGCAACCTGTGCTACGTATACATAGCCATAGCTCATAGCCATCATGCCAAGGTCCTTTTTCTTGGTGCGCTTTCCGCTTGCAGCGAATTTAGCAACCGAGCCGGTGGGAGTGGACTTAGAGGACTGTCCGCCGGTGTTGGAGTAAACCTCGGTATCAAGAACGAGTACGTTTACGTCCTCGCCGGAGGCAAGCACGTGGTCAAGTCCGCCG
>SVHR01000055.1 GCA_015055705.1 Clostridiales bacterium
GCGGCGCAAACGGGGTTTACCGGCTTGCCGATTTCCTCCTCGTGGTTGCCGATTGCCGCTATTACCGTGCCAAGCTCTACGGGGTCCATACCCATGTCGGAAAGAATTTCGTGACTCATTACCGCGCCCGAAATGCCGTGACTGCGGCGGTTGACCGCATTACCGATATCATGAATCCAGCCCGCGATTGCGCCAAGCTCCACTGTGCGCTCATCGTAGCCAAGCTCGGACAAAATCTCGCTTGTTGCACGGCTGACAAACGATACGTGGCGGATTCCGTGCTCGGTGTAGCCCATAACCTCTAGGTTGTGGTTTGCTGTATCGATAAACGCCTTAATTTCGGCATTTGCCTTAATTTCTGCAAGCGTAACCTTATTTTTGGACATTTGGGTTCTCCTTTATATAAATATAGTCAGGGTCGGACGAAAAGTCGCGCTCCTCGTCCACGATACCGCCAAGGGATTCGATGGCGTTGCGGATTTCGATATACTCTGCGTACGGTGCGGAAGAAAGCGCACGGTACAGCATGGGCGCACAGCGCTCGTCACCATAGCGTGCCAGATAGCTTGCGTAAAGCGCAAGATTGTCACCGCTTGCAAACAGTCCCACAAGAAGATTGTAAACTCGCTCATCCCTACCGCCGCACGAAAGAATCTCGGCTATAGCCATTTTTACATGATCATGTGCGTCCTCGAAAAGCTCCAAAAGCACGTCGCGCGCACCGTCGGGATTCTCCTTTAGGCTTTCTACAAGCAGCTCGAAAAGCTCGCTATCGTCCGTTTGCGTAAGAAGCTGAGCAAACGCTTCGGCAGGAATCTTGTTTATGTTGCGCAAAAGCTCCGCCGCGCAGTAGGCAAGCGTACTGTTGCCCTCATACAACAGCGGCACAAGAACGCGCTCGTTTTCTCTATTTTGAAGCGCTTCCATCACGGTAAGCGAGGGCGCATCCACGTAGCATTCCTCGCTAAGCTCCTGGGCAAGCTCGCCGTCGGACATGGACGAAATTATACCGCGCGGGCTGTCCATAAGCGAGTCGCAGTATTCGTTGTACCATCGTTCGTACACCTCGCCCAGCTCCTCCTCGTGAACGTGACCTATTGCCAAAACGTAATCCGAAAACAACTTGTTAAATTCGTACATATATTATCTCCCCTTGGGCATGAAGCCCTCATTGATAGGCTTGTCGCCGTCACTTACACGCAAAATCTCTCTTGCGTGCAAAAACTCCTCGGACGTACAGCCGAATCTTTGACACGCATCGGCTTGGTCCACTATTGCCGTCGATATATCGTACAGCACAGCCGCCACTAAGTGCTTAGAAAGCGAGGCCGCCTCGTCACTGCTGCCCATAGCCGCGCTGAGCTTATCTACGGCTATCGCAAAATTCTTTTCGAAAAACAAATCCTCGATTGCAAGATAGGTAAGCACCTCGCAATACGCCACGCGCAAATTTTGGGGCGAGGCGGGCGGATTTACATCTATCGTTTTTAGTGCGTTTTTTGTAACGAGCTTTATTTTTTTATCCTTGCCGGCTAGAATTTTCCGCCGCAAAATGGGCTTTTTTACATCGCCCGACACGAACGGGTCTACTAGAATTTCGTTTGCTAAGCCTTCGAGCTGGGGAACTTTGCTTATGGATACGCCAAGCGCCGCCTGCAAGGCCTGATTTATCGAGCTTCTGTACGCCCACCTTATAAGCCTTTTTGCCTCGTCGGTTGTCAAATCCTCACCCTCTATGAGTATGCGCGAAAGGGTGTCACCCCATTCGTTGCTGATTGCAAGCTGCTCGTGCATAAGGCTTTTTACCTCACCCTCGCTTAATCTGCGAGCAAGCTCGTGCGCCTCAAGATCATCCGGAAAAATCGCACAAATCTCGTTGACTATTTTCAAAGCCTCGTTACTTTTACCCTGATAGAGTCGCACATCACCCAGACACAGCAAAAGCACCTTATCGTACGGACAGTATTGTAATGCTCGCGATACATGCTTTTCCGCCTCGGTGTAATACCCGTAACTGCTTAGACACAACGATATTTTTATCGTATCCTCCACGCTTTTTATGTCAAGCTTATCCAAAGCCTTTATCGCCTCATCCAAGCCTTCGCGGTCGCCCTTAAAGTCGTGCGCTATAATTTTGGTGATATGTACGTCAACTTTTTGTGACCCGCGCGCTATAAGCCTGTCCAAAATCGCAATTGCGCCGTCGGCGTCATCTCTACTTAGCTTAAGCGAAGCGCTGGCAAATGCGGCGGATTCGTACTGAAATGAGTTTTTGCTGATTGAATCAAAAATCCTTTCTGCCTCAGCGCGGTTACCTGCTTGAGCGCAAAAGATCGCCTCGTCCATCTGCGCGGATTGGTCGCGCCAATCGTTAGAGCTTCGCTTTTGCGGTGCTTTTGCAGCCAAAAGCTCGTCGAGGTCACTATTGTCTTCTAAGTAATCGGCAAAACCGCTTAGTACATCAAAAGCCTCGGCATCGTCACCTATTTGCTGCTGCATATAAAAAGCCGCCGCAGCGCTGTCATCCTCACGCAGGCAGTCCAATATTCCTTCACAAATCTGCAGATTTTTGGGCATAAGGTCATACGCCTTTAGATAATATCGGAACGCTTCATCCAAAAGCCCCATCTCCGAATAGGTGTCTGCAATAAAAGTACACACCTGTTCGTTTTCTTCGATATCGCGCTGCAAGAATGCGTAGCAAAGAGCCGATTTGAAGTCGCCCTTATCAAACATTTTCTGCGCCGCCGAAAGATAGTCGAATTGCTTTTTGTTCATCTTTATACCTTTTTTGCGACGAAATACGTCCTATCCTTTTTTGACGTTTTCTTTGCCGAAAAGCCTGTTTCCACAAGCTGATTTAGTATAGCCTCATCCGAATGTATGTATTGCGTTTGATTGTCGGTAAGCTTTTTGAATAAGCTCCCCTCGGGCACAAAAAAGCTAAGCTCCATTTCCACGCGGTCGCGGTATAAAAAATTCTCCCATACGTACGTTATGCCGCCTTTAGTGTCGGTATAAACGTTGTTCCCAAGCACCTCGCGCAGCTTATATTCGTTACTGATATCAAAGATAAGTACACCACCGTGCCTTAGATTTTTGTACGCCGCCCTAAAAAACGATCGGGGATTTTTCAGGTAATTTACCACGTCGCACATTGCCGTAATAAAGTCTACCTCGCAGCCGAGATTAAGCCTCTGTGCGCTTTGCAGTACCGTGGGAATATCAAGCCCCGCCTCGCGAAATTTTTTCGCAGCTACCGTAAGCATCCCCGGAGAGCTGTCTATTGCAATCACCTGATTGCCGCTTTTTGATAGGCGCAGTGAAACCTCTCCGCTTCCGCATCCGACATCTGCTCCGCGCTTGCCGCTTCCCACCTTAGATAAAGCAAAATCAATCCACGGACGTCGAGAATCCATAAACAAGTCGTAGTACTGCGAAATTACCTCGTACATTATTTTGCCTTAGCCTTCTTTTTGTTTTTAGCTTTAGTAGGCTTATTTTGTTCGATCACTGCCGAGAAAATCAAGTTGTACACATAATGACCGTAAACCGTCCATACGCATACGATATACGACACACCTACCATCGCAAGCGCCATTATTATAAGCATTTGCACAAGCATGGACGAGTTCAAAAGGAACAAAAGTCCAACGGGCACCATCGAAAATACAAAAATTATAAGGTTTTGTAAAACAAACGACACCGTAAAATGAAGCGAGTTTTTAAGCAGCTTACCAAAAGGCAGGCTGTACATTACCTCCTGCGTCATAGCATAGAACGAAACGGTAAGCGAAAATACAAGCGCAAGCACATTGACCGCGATGGTAACTATCTTCCACGCAAGGTGAAGATCGGGATTGCCGTAGAAGTTAAGCGCAAACTCAAGCGAAAGATACAAAAGTGCATTTACAAGCCCCAGCCACATAAAGGGAACAAAGTGGTTTTTGATTCCCTTAAAGAACTCCTTGCTGACCTTAGTATTGTAGCCGAGCGCCTCGTACTTGATTACGTTAAACGCGCCTGCCAGTCCAACGAAAGCAATAATAATGCACGGAATAAGAAGCAAAGCCCTAAAAATATTGTTGTTATAAATAAGCCCTGCATAAACCTCTTCGTTGTCGCTGATTACGGGGTAGCCCAAGCCGTAGTTTGCGCTAAACGGCGTATAGGTTGCGTAGTCGTATGCCTTGTATGTCATAAAGATAAGCGCCGCAAGCACAGGAAGCAAAAAAAGCACCATCCACCAGTTGACCTTTGCCATGTTGCCCATCTTGCCAAAAAACACATTGCCGAACAGCTTGAATCTGCCACCCTCTTGGTAGTTCTTTACAAGATACTCGTGATTGTCCTCGTCAACCGTAAGCTTTGTTAATAATTCTCTTCTCATAATTAGAATCGCCTTAAATCTTTTTTGCGGATAAAACTACCCACAATGCCATTATAAACTATTTTTTAGATAAAAACAAATGATTTGGCTTGCTTTATCAAATTTTCTTTACCTAGGTCATTTTTTGACATATTACTACATAGACTCTGCGTGTCACTAATTCGTGCGGAGGTCTTTATGAACAAACAATTTTCGGTTGCCATAGTGGGCGCAACAGGTCTTGTGGGAAAAACAATGCTTGCCGTTCTGCACGCGCGGCGCTTCCCTGTATCGCAGCTGGTGCTTTTTGCCGAAAGCGACGGTGTCGCAGACACTCCCTTTGGCACCTTACCCGTGCTTGCACTTTCGCAGGCGAACGTATATCGCAATCCTTGCGATCTCGCTCTTTTTGCAGTAAGTAGCGAAATCAGCATAGCGTATGCTCAAATTTTTGCCACGATGGGCACCGTCGTTATCGACAATTCGTCCGCTTGGCGCATGGACGACAGCGTTCCCTTGGTTATCCCCGAGGTCAATCCCGCCTCCGCCTTTTTGCATAACGGCATTGTCGCAAACCCCAACTGCACAACCATTCAGATACTTACGGCTGTTGCGCCCCTATATCGCAAATTCGGCATAGACCGAATGATTGTAAGCACCTATCAGTCGGTTAGCGGTGCAGGCGCGATGGGACTGTGCGAGCTTGAAAGCGGCATTGACGGCTTTTTTGAAAAGCCAATAAAAAACAATCTTTTGCCCAAAATCGACAGCTATATAGATGGCGGCTATACGGGCGAGGAGCTGAAAATCATAAACGAAACGCACAAGATCCTTTCCACTCAAATAAGAGTAAGCGCAACCTGCGTGCGTGTGCCCATCACTCGCTGTCACGGCGCAAGCGTAAACCTTAGGCTAAGGGCCTCCGCAACGCTTGGCGAGGTGAGTCAAGCCTTGCGCGAGGCTCCGTCCGTAACCGTGGGCGATATTCCCACCCCCTACGACTGCGTGGGCGGTGACGGCGTAACCGTGGGCAGACTGCGCCGTGACGAGAGCGAGGCAAACTGCTTTAATATGTGGATTGTGGCTGACAACCTGCGAAAAGGCGCGGCGACCAACGCCGTGCAGATAGCAGAGCTTCTTATTAGGTGAGGTAAATCTATGTCAATTTTTTCGGGCACGGGCGTTGCCTTGGTTACGCCTGCAAGCAACAGCAGAATCATTTTTTCGGCGGTAGAAAAGCTGCTTACCCACGTAACAAGCGGCGGCGTGGACGCCCTTATTGCGCTTGGCACTACGGGCGAAGCAAGCACCCTAAGCTTAGGGCAAAAGGAAGAGCTTGTTAGATACATCAGGGCGCATTCATCCTTGCCTCTAATCGTGGGAACGGGCGGAAATGACACTAGCGTAGTAACGAATTTATGTCAGCAGGCGGAAAAATGGGGTGCGGATGCGCTACTTATTGTTACGCCTTATTACAACAAATGCACACAGGACGGTGCGATTGCTCACTATCGCCATATAGCCGCTAACGTACATATTCCCATCATCGTTTATAACGTGCCGAGCAGAACGGGCTTCAATCTTTTGCCGCAAACCATGGCGCGCATTGCCGAGCTTCCGGGCATTGTGGGCATTAAGGAGGCAAGCGGAAATATGGCTCAGATCCAGGAGTGCCTGCGAATTGTCCCTGCCGATGTTTACTGTGGCGACGACGGACTTACCGTCGCGTCTATGGCTATGGGAGCTAAGGGTGTGATTTCGGTTGCGGCAAATACAGCGCCTGCGCTTATGAGTAGAATGACGAGCATGGCGCTGTGCGGAAATTTTGCTTCCGCCGCCGCTTTGCAGCTTAGGCTTTTGCCGCTTATAAACGCGCTTTTTGCAGAGGTCAACCCCATTCCCGTAAGGGCGTCACTGCAAATGCTGGGCATTGACGTAGGCGACCCCAGATTGCCGATTACCGAGCTTACCGCCGAAAACAAGGCTAAGCTACGACGCGCAATGGAGGACTTGAAATTATTATGATACGTGTCTTTATTTTTGGAATTTCGGGCAGAATGGGTCAAATTCTTGCCCACAATTTACCTGACGATTTTACGCTTTCGGGGTGCGGAAATTCAAGCCGTATTGACGAAGCACCGTCCGACGTCATTATTGATTTTTCGGCGGCAAGCGCTACAAAAAAGGTGACCGCGCTTGCAGATAAGCTTAATTGCCCACTGGTTATTGCAACCACAGGCCAAAGCGAAAGCGACAACGCGCTTATACGCGACTGTGCACGCCGCCACGCGGTACTAAAGTCGGGCAATATGAGCATTGGAATCAACCTTATGACACATCTTTGCGAAATGCTTCGCGGCGTGGGTAAGTGCGAAATTATCGAAACCCATCACGACAAAAAGCTTGATGCGCCATCCGGTACCGCGCTTATGCTAAAAGACGCGTCGGGCGCAAGCAAAATTCATTCCTTAAGGCTAAGCTCAGTTGTTGGCGAGCATAAGGTGGTCTTTGGATTAGACAACGAAACCATCACCCTCACCCACTCTGCGTGCGACCGCAAGCTGTTTGCTCTTGGCGCACTCAAGGCGGCAAGGTGGCTGATTAATCAGCCGCACGGACTGTATTCATTTGACGACTTTTTGTCCTCAAAGAAGCACCCTTCGTTATTTCATTCAGAGCGCTAAGTGGAGGTCGTTATGGAAAAGGAAACAAAAAAACAGCACACAATCGAGCTAAGCAATAGATGCAAGTGCAGTATGAGCGGCATCGACAAGGTTATTTCCTCGTCAGACACGGCAATCATTCTCTCGTCCTCGTACGGCGGCTTGGAAATTTCGGGCAAAAGCCTAAAAATAAGCAAATACGATGTGGATGACGGCTCGCTTTGCTTTGAGGGCGAGCTTGACAGCATAAAATATTCAGCGCCCAAGGTGCCGCTTCTTAAGAGGATATTCAAATGATAGCTCAGCTTGTACTCTGCGCCTTTTGCTTTGCGCTGGGCGGCGTAAGTCGCTTTTGCTTCGTGGGAGTAACGGCGGTAGAAAACAGACTAAAAAACAAGTTTTCTACCTTTATGCTTGACCTTGGCTGGGCAATCTTTACCGTTGCCGCCCTTATGTGCGTAATCTTCGTGTTTAACAACGGAATCACCAAGCCGTATATGCTGATTTCAGCACTCCTCGGCTTTTGCATAATAGCGATTTTTGTGTAATCCGTCTTACCAAAAAGAGCAAGCGTAAAAGGACACAGTATCCTTTTGCTCTTGCTCTTTTTTTATAGCCGAATTGATGCAGCACAACCGCGGAGCGTCAATTCATTGCGTGTTCTCCGCAAGCGGATAACACGCATACGTGTGGCCGTTTTTTGTTACTTTTACTATTATCTAAGTCCCGGGAAGCCGTTTCGGCGAAGCACGTCGTAAACAACAATTGCTACCGAGTTGGCAAGATTTAGCGAGCGCAACGCCTCGCCCATCGGAATACGGATTGCGCTGTCGGGATTGTCAAAAACAAGCTTTTCGGGTAGTCCCTTTGTTTCCTTGCCAAACAGCAAAAACGATTCGTCTGGAATATCTACGTCCGTATAGGTCTGCTTTGCCTTGGTGGAAAGGTAGAAGAACTTGCCGCCCGCGTTTTTTGCAAAAAAGTCATCGAGGCTGTCGTAATAAAATATCTCTACCTTGTCCCAGTAGTCAAGCCCTGCGCGCTTAACGGTACGGTCGCTTATTTCGAAGCCAAAGGGACGCACAAGATGCAATCTTGCACCGGTACAAGCGCACGTTCTTGCTATATTACCGGTATTTTGCGGAATTTCCGGCTCTACCAAAACGACGTTTATCATATAATTATGTTCACCAATCTGCCCTTGATAACGATAACCTTTTTGACAGCCGCGCCCGAGAGAAGCTCGGTGATTTTGCTGTCGCCAAGAACTGCACTCTTTATTCCCTCGTCGTCAAGCGAGGTGGACACAACCATCTTTGCACGCATCCTGCTGTTGACCTGAATTGCTATTTCTACCTCGTCTTTTACAAGCTTGCTCTCGTCACAAATGGGGAACTGCTCGTTGAAAATACTGGGTGCAAAGCCCATACGCTCGTGCATTTCCTCAGCAAAGTGCGGGGCTATAGGCGCCATAACGCGAATGAGCTTTTCGCAAGCGTCAAACAGCAAATCGCAGCTCTCGCACTTGTACATCGTGTTGACAAGCTCCATAATGCGCGCCACCGCCGTATTGAACGAGAAATGCTCCATATCCTCGGTAACACGCTTTATGCAGTAATTAACGGCGTATTCAAGCTCGCGGCGGCTGCTTGCGTCGGTGCTTTTGCCCTTACCTGCGATTGCCGTGTCCACAATTCGCTCTACGCGGTCGAGGAACTTGCTTATCGACTTGATGCCGTCGTCGTTCCACGGTCCGCCCTCTGCGTACGAGAAGCCAAACATAAGGTACATACGAAGAACGTCCGAGCCGTATGCCTGAATAAACTCGTCGGGATTGACGGTGTTGCCCTTGGACTTGGACATTTTTTCGCCGTCCGTGCCGAGTATCAAGCCTTGGTGAACAAGCGAGGTAAACGGCTCGTCAAATTTTAGATAGCCCATATCTCTGAGCGCCTTGGTTATAAAGCGAGAGTATAATAGATGCATACAAGCGTGCTCCGCGCCGCCCACGTATTTATCTACGGGGAGCATTTTGTTTATGCGTTCGGGATCAAAGGGCTGATCGCTGTTCTTGCTGTCGGGATATCTAAGGTAGTACCAGCTACTGCAAACAAAGGTATCCA
>SVHR01000056.1 GCA_015055705.1 Clostridiales bacterium
ATGCGTGATTCTCCCGTTCTCGGCTGTGTGGCAGGTGAGGACACGGTGATGGCGGTTTGTCCGTCCGAGCAGGCGGCTCGTGAAACGATGGAAAAGCTGTACGAGATTATAAAGTAATATATGTTAAGAAGTATCGTTATAAAAAATCTTGCTTTGATAGAAAAAGCCGAGCTTGAATTTGGCGAGGGGCTAAACGTACTAAGCGGTGAAACAGGCGCAGGTAAGTCTATAATCGTGGATGCTATTATGCTGTTGCTTGGCGCAAAATACGACAAGTCGCTTTTGCGTTACGGTGCGCCTTCGGGACTTGTAGAGGGCGTTTTTGACGTTACCGACTTTGCTCACGAAATTCTTGCCGATATGGGACACGAAAGCGAGGACGAGGTAATTATTACGCGTCGCTTTTTTGCAGATGGCAAAAACGATATCAAGGTAAACGGCAGGACGGTAACGGCTTCGATGGTAAAACGCCTTACCGAAAGGCTGGTGGATATTTACGGTCAGCACGAATATATTTCGGTGGCAAAGGCGACCGAGCAGGCAAGACTTTTTGACTACTATCTTCGCAACGATATAGGGGAGCTTACCGATAAGCTTGCCGCAAAGGTAGCCGAGCTTCGTTTAATCGAGAAGCAGCTGTGCGAGGTGGGCACAAGCGACGAGCGAGAAAGGCTGATTGATATACTCAAATATCAAACCGAGGAAATAGAGAACGCTAAGGTAAAAAGGGGCGAGGAGGACGAGCTTGCGGCAAAGCGCAAAATAATTGCATCGGCAGAAAAAATCAACAACGCTCTTGCCGCGGCACTTAATGCTCTTGGCGAGGGCGAGCCGTCCGTGATAGGACTTGTAGACGATGCGGCATCTGCCCTAAGCTCGATTAGTCACCTTGGCTATGATGAGCTTGTAGGTAGAATCAAGTCAGTAAGCGGCGAGATTGAGGATATTGCCGAAAGCATAAAGGACGAGCTTGACAAGGATTTTGATATATCCGACCTTGATAAAATAGAGGAAAGATTAGAGCTTCTAAAGGGCTTACGCAAAAAGTACGGCGACTACGACAGGATGACCGAGTTTTTCGAGCAAGCAAGTCAGCGCCTATACAATCTTATCAACAGCGACAAGATTTTTGATAGGCTTTGTACACAAAAACGTAAGACCGTAGATGAGATTTATGAGCTTTCATGCGCTCTAAGCAAGGTGCGCAAGGAAAAGGCAATCAGCTTTGAGCAGGATATCGAGCACCATCTTGGCGAGCTTGGCATGGCGGCTGTGCAATTTAAAATAAATTTTGAGCCCTTCCCGTCACGCGAGGAGTGCGAAGCTTGTATAACCGCTAAAGGTATGGACAGAATGGAATTTTATTTTTCGCCCAATAAGGGACAGCCCTTGCAGTCCATGACAAAAATCATCTCCGGCGGCGAAATGTCAAGATTTATGCTTGCGCTAAAGGTAGTCAACGGCGAGCGTGACGGTATGCCCACAATGATTTTTGACGAAATTGACGTAGGTATCAGCGGCATTACCGGTCGTGCGGTTGCGCAAAAGCTGCAACAAATTGCGACCACGCATCAGGTTTTATGCGTAACGCATTTGCCGCAAATTGCCGCTATGGCATCAAATCAATTCTTTATTGAAAAGAAAGTAACGGGCGACCAAACGTATACCGACGTTACCAAGCTGGACAGTGACGGCATGATAAAGGAAATCGCACGTCTAAGCGGCGGTTACGGCGTAAGCGGTCAAGCAGAGGTTGCCGCCGCCGAGTTAAAAAAGTGGTGCGACGACTATAAGGACAGCCTAAAATAAACAGGTAATAAAATAGACAAATATGAACGAGCAAGTAATGCAAAAAGTACTTGCTCTTTTTTGTTTGCGGAATAAAATTTGTACAATTTAAGAACACTATTTTTATGAGAATGAGTAAGAGGACGATAGCCCTTTTTGCTTGCGTTGTGTTTGCCGTCATGGCTTTGGTTCGTGGCGGAGCGTTAGAGGCGATGGCGCTTAGCAAAAGGGTTTATGCAGGCGGCTTCCCCATAGCGATGGTTTTTGATATAGACGGGGCGGTGATAGACGAGGTAGGTGTGGTAAAAACGGCGGCAGGCGATGCGACTCTTGCCAACAAGCTGCGGCGCGGCGATACGATAACAAAAATTGACGGCGTAAAGGTGGCGGGCTGTCACGAAGTCGTATCCACCGTCGAGGGCGGTGACGGCGATGAAATAACGCTTACGCTTATTCGGGACGGCAAGGAAACCACGGCTAAGGTTACGCCGTATATAGACAGCGACAGCGGACTGTTCAAGCTGGGAATTTACATTCGGGACACCATTTCGGGCGTGGGTACGGTAACATACGTAAGAGAAAACGGCTATTTTGGTGCACTCGGGCATCAAATCGTTGACGGTGCTGCAGGCGCGGCTGTTCCACTTCTTGGCGGTAAGGTATACGACTGTGATATAGTCGGTGTTACCAAGGGTAAGCGCAACGAGGCGGGCGAGCTTAGGGCAACCATAAAAGGCGAGCCTATCGGCGAAATTTATTCCAACCTCGAGGTGGGCGTTTTTGGCAGATTTTTTGATTTTGTACCGCAGACCGAGCTTCTTTCGCTTGGTGCCCGAAGCTCGGCATTGCCGGGCAAGGCGTATATTATCACGACTGTGGGGGATAGCCCTGTTACCTACGAGGTAGATATTATCCGCGCACTAAGCCAAGGCGAGCCTACCCCTAAGGGCTTACTGCTGCGGGTTACAGATAGACGGCTGCTTACCGTAAGCGGCGGTATCGTGCAGGGCATGAGTGGTAGTCCGATAATTCAAAACGGAAAAATCGTGGGTGCGGTAACGCACGTTTTGATGGCAGATCCAACAAAGGGATACGGTATATATACCGACTGGATGCAGTCGGCGTAAATAGGAGGAAAAATGAAAAAAATTTTTAAAGTTTTTGTTTCGGTAGCGTTGCTTTTGGTAGCGATGCTTACAGTAACTATCAGTAATCAAACGGTCTATGCGGACACGGCTTATTCGGCTCGTGCAGCCCTGCTTATGGATTACGACACGGGTGAGGTTTTATTTTCGCAAAACGAAGCTGACAGACTTCAAATTGCAAGCATGGTCAAGATTATGACGCTAAACCTTATTTTTGATGAGATTGACGCCGGTAATTTGAGTATAGAGGACGAGATTTCCGTCAGCGAAAACGCTTCCGGTATGGGCGGCTCGCAAGCTTTTTTGGATGCAGGCTGTAATTATAAGGCGGACGAGCTTATAAAAAGCATTATCGTTGCCTCTGCCAACGATTCGTGTGTAGCGATGGCAGAGCATATTGCAGGTAGCGTAAGCGGCTTCGTCGCAAGAATGAACGACAAGGCGGAAAGGCTTGGTATGGCAAACACTAACTTCGTCAATTGCACCGGACTTCCTGCGCCCAATCAGTATTGCTGTGCAAGCGACGTTGCTACTATGTTCCGCGAGCTTGTAGGACACAAGCAGTTTTTTGACTATTCCAAGATATGGATGTTCGATTTGGTTCATCCAAGCGGCAGAATAACTCAGCTTAGCAATACCAACAAGCTGATAAGATTTTATGAGGGCTGTGACGGCGGAAAAACGGGCTTTACTACCGAGGCGCTTTCCTGTCTTGCGGCAACTGCGCGCAGGGGCGATACAAGGTTAATATCGGTAATCATTGGCGCGCCCGACTCCAAAACACGTAACAAGGAGGTGTCCGCTATGCTAAACGAGGGCTTTGCTAATTACGAAACTCGTCAGTACGTGTTCAGCCAAAATTCGGCAGGTTGGGCTAATGTTAACGGCGGTAAGGAAAAAACGGTAGAATGCACTCCCGCCGAGGATTACTTTGTGCTTACACGTAAGGGCGAAAAGCGTGACGTAAATATAGATTTCTATTACTTTACGGCGGCGGCACCTGTTCGTCAAGGGGACGTCGTGGGTAAAGCTACCGTCACAATTGATGGCGAGGTTATCAAGGAAATTGACCTAATCGCAAAATCGGGGGTCGAAGGTCGAGAGTTTAAGGATATACTAGATGAGGTAATTAAGGCCTGGTAAAGCTTAGGTGGCAACCGCGTAAGCGCGAAACGCTTGCGCGGTTAGTGCTTTATTAATATCAGTCATCTTTCGACAATTCAAGCAACAGCGTTTTTTTATTTGACTGCACGTGATAAAAATGGTATAATCGTAGTATGATAGGTATTTTGTTTGACATGTCACTTAACTTTTATGAGCGCATTTTGCTTTTTGTAATACTTGCGGCGGCGCTTATTTTCTCTATTATTTTGCACGAGGTGGCACACGGATACGTTGCGTATAAATGCGGTGACAGCACGGCAAAGCTTAGGGGTAGGCTTTCGCTTAATCCCAAACAGCATTTTGATCCGCTTGGACTTATTATGGTGCTGTGCGTTGGCTTTGGTTATGCTAAGCCCGTACCTATCAATCCGTACAACTTCAATTCTTATCGCAAGGGTTGTATATTAGTGTCGATTGCAGGAGTAGCGACCAATATTATTATCGCCTTTCTTGCTTCGGGACTGTACGTTTTGTGCATAAATCTTACGGTAACTGCAACTACGGCTATGATTTTGTCGTTTGTTGCTACCTTCTTTTATTATCTAAGCTGGTTTAATATCGTGCTGTGCTTTTTCAATATACTGCCGCTTTATCCGCTTGACGGATTTAATCTTGCAAGCGCGCTTTGCAAACGGGAGAACAGCGTGATCCGCTTTTTGCGAGAATACGGACAGCTTATTTTGTTTGCACTTATTATCGTATCTATAGTAGTAGATAGATTCGGTGCTCCGATGTTCTTTAGTCCTCTTGATATGTACTTTAATTACACGGCGCACTATGTGCAAATAGGCTTTAATGCGTTTTGGAGCTTGATTTTCGGAGGGATATAATGGCTGATTACGAAAAATTATTTGCCGATGAAATGTTCGAGGAGGACGAAACGGCGTATAGATTCAAGCTCAACGACTTCGAGGGACCGCTTGACACCTTGCTCTTTTTGATTCGCAAGGCAAAGGTTAGCATCGAGGACGTAAAAATATCCGAAATCACAGAGCAGTACCTTGAATACATGAAGGAAATTGACACGGTTGACCTCGATAAAGCGTCAGAGTTCATTTCTATGGCGGCACTACTGCTGGAAATTAAGTCCAAGTCGCTTTTGCCTCGTCCGCCCGAGCCCGAGCCGGAGGCGGTAGATGAGGAAAAGGCGCTAAAGCAACAGCTAAAGCTGTATGCACTCTACAAGGATGCCGCTCAAAAAATGAAGGAGACCGAGACCGAGGATATCTTTTATCGCAATCCCGACCCGTCGGTTGGTATGCCAAGATTGCAGCTTAAGGATATGAACAAGTCGGGACTTATGGATGCGCTCCGCAAAATGTTCGTAAAGCTCGAGGAGCGCGCGGCACTTATTAAGGAACGCCATATCGTTATGGATAGGTTCACGGTTGCCGAAATGGTGGGCGTAATAAAGGACAAGCTGGAGGTAGAGGAGGAGGTCACCTTCTTTGGACTGTTCGAGGAGGACTACTCCAAAAGCGAAATCATTACTACCTTTCAAGCGCTGCTGGAGCTTATAAAGACGCAGTACGTAGTAGCTACGCAAAACGAGCTGTTTGACGATATAATTTTACATAAGGTTGGTTAATATGGAAATAGAAAAACTTGATAATGCTCTGGAGGCTTTGCTTTTCGTGTCGGGCGACGGTCTTAAAATCACCGACATTGCCGAGCTTTTGGAGCTTCAAAAAACAGATGTTAACGCCGCGATAAAGCGACTTAAGGCTAAGTACAATGGGGACAGCGGCATACACCTTATTACCTACAACGGCAAGGTGCAATTTGCATCAAACCCCGATTTTGCTGACGTCGTGTCGCGAGTGCTTAATCCCATAAAAGAAAAGGCACTTTCGAGTGCTACGCTGGAAACGATTGCCATTATTGCTTACAAGCAGCCCATAACAAGGCTGGAGCTGGAAAGCATTCGTGGCGTAAATTGCGACTACGTAATACAGGTTTTGCTAAAGCATAACCTTATCGAGGTGGTTGGCAGAAAGGACGTAATAGGCAAGCCGCTTTTGTTTGGCACGACAGACGAATTTCTAAAACGCTTCCAGATAGAGTCCATCAAGGATTTGCCCGACTACGAGGAGCTGTTAGAAACAATCAGGGTTATTTCGACAGAGAACGACCAGCAAGCCGAAACGACAGGACTGTACAACGAGTTCGAGCTTCCCGCAGAGGAGCAGGTTCCCGAATTTTTACAAAACGAGCAAATCGAAATGATAGAGGTAAAATAACTTCGGTGGGTATTTAGAATCAAAGTTAAAGCAATAATTTTTATAAAATATATTGACAAAAGTATGAAAATAGGATAAAATATATTTGCCCGACTTTAGGAGAAATCCGAAAAAAAGGCGAATGCAACAAAATACTTTTTCTGTGTGTCTTTTTTTTGCTTCGCTTTTTTATGGGCGAAGCAATTTTTATTAGGAGGAAGTATGGATACGAGAGTGGCTGTAATAGGCATAATAGTGGAAAGCAAGGAGTCCGTCGACAAGCTTAATTCTATTCTCAGCGATTACGGCAAATATATCGTCGGCAGAATGGGCTTGCCGTACAGAGAACGCAATATCAACATTATAAGCATCGCAGTTGACGCGCCGCTGGACGTCATTTCCGCCATGTCGGGCAAGCTTGGCAATTTGCCCGGAATCAGCGCAAAAGCCGCATATTCCAACGTGATTTCTCATGAATAAAGTTTTTTCCTTATTGCAAAAATTGCATAACGAGCATTCGCTGAAGCTTAACGAATACGAATACCTCGTGCAAAATTATTCCGCTGAGGCGGCAAGCCTTGCGGCGGCAAGGGCAGATGAGGTAAGACGGAGCATTTACGGCAACACGGTTTATATTCGTGGGCTTATAGAGGTAAGCAACTATTGCAAAAACGACTGCTTGTACTGCGGAATACGCAAAAGTAACCGCTGTGCGGATAGGTACAGACTGACTAAGGACGAGATTTTGTCGTGCTGTCACAGCGGGTACCAAATCGGCTTTAGAACTTTTGTTTTGCAGGGCGGGGAGGACGGCTATTACACCGACAGCGTGCTTTGCGATATCGTAAGTGAAATAAAGCGAATTTATCCCGACTGTGCGGTAACTCTCTCGCTTGGTGAGCGAAGCCGAAGTAGTTATCAAAAGTTGTTCGATGCAGGTGCGGACAGATATTTGCTTAGACACGAAACGGCAGATTGTGAGCATTACAGCAGGCTTCACCCTGCCGAAATGACGCTGCAAAACAGAATGAGCTGCCTTAACGACCTCAAAAGTATAGGATTTCAGGTTGGCTGTGGCTTTATGGTGGGCTCGCCCTTTCAGACGGCGGCGACCATAGCAAAGGATCTTAAGTTTATCGAGGAGTTCAAGCCCGATATGTGCGGAATAGGGCCCTTTGTACCGCACCACGACACGCCTTTTGCGAAATTTGCCGCAGGAACGGTGGAGCTGACGTGTTATTTACTTTCTATTATAAGGCTTATTCATCCGCCGGTGTTGCTTCCGTCCACGACTGCGCTCGGTACAATTCATCCGTTGGGTAGAGAATTAGGTATCAAGGCGGGGGCAAACGTAGTTATGCCCAACCTTTCGCCCGAGGGAGTGCGCAAAAAGTATGAGCTGTACGACAACAAGCTTCACTCGGGTGCTGAGGCCGCCGAGGCAAGGGCTGAGTTAGAACAAAAAATGCAAGCGATAGGCTACGTTGTAGTGACCGATCGCGGAGATATAAAGAAAATTTAATACGATAGGAGAAAAATTATGGCAATTTATAATCCCAAATCGCTTAAAGCAGAGGAATTTATCAACGACGGCGAGATTCGTGCTACTCTTGAATACGCCGACCAAAACAAGAATAATATAGAGCTTATCGACCAAATTTTGGACAAGGCTCGTCCCAAAAAGACCGAGACGGGTTACGTTTGCGCAGGACTTACGCACCGTGAGGCTTCGGTTTTGCTTGCGTGCGACATTCCCGAAAAGGTAGAGGAAATTTACAAAATCGCAGAAGAAATCAAGCTGACCTTTTACGGTAACCGAATCGTTATGTTCGCGCCGCTTTATGTGTCTAACTACTGCGTAAACGGTTGCGTTTACTGCCCGTACCACCTCAAAAACAAGCGCATTCCGCGCCGCAAGCTTACCCAAGAGGAGGTAAAGGCAGAGGTTATCGCCTTGCAGGATATGGGACACAAGCGACTTGCAATCGAGGCGGGCGAGGATCCCAAGAACAACCCCATCGAGTATATTTTGGAGTGTATCGACACCATTTACAGCATCAAGCACAAGAACGGCGCAATCCGCCGCGTCAATGTAAATATTGCCGCAACCACCGTGGAAAACTACCGCAAGCTTAAGGAAGCGGGCATCGGTACTTATATACTTTTCCAAGAAACGTATCATAAGGAAAGCTATCTTCAGCTTCATCCGACGGGTCCCAAGCACGACTATGACTACCATACCGAGGCTATGGACAGAGCAATGGAGGGTGGTATAGACGACGTAGGACTTGGAGTGCTTTTTGGCCTTGAGCTGTACAGATACGAGTTTGCCGGTCTTATTATGCACGCCGAGCACCTCGAGGCTGTTCACGGGGTAGGGCCGCACACCATCAGCGTGCCCAGAATCAAGCGCGCGGACGAT
>SVHR01000057.1 GCA_015055705.1 Clostridiales bacterium
AGGAGCCTATTCCCGTAGTGCCGTCACAACATTATTTTATGGGCGGAATAGAGGTAGATGGCAACAGTAAGACCTCTATGGCAAGATTGTACGCCGTAGGTGAAACGGCTTGCAACGGTGTTCATGGAAAAAATAGGCTTGCAAGCAATTCTTTACTGGAAAGTCTTGTCTTCGCAAAGCGCGCAGCAAGCCACATTGTTGCTGATTATGTCAAACATAATAACGATATTTTTGTAGAAATAGATAAAAATAAGTACCAAAACTATCAAAATGTATATAAGGATGCAGTTTTGACTGCAATCGAAAAGGAGAAGAACAGCCATGAATAATATCACTATGAAGATTGCCGAGGAAGCGATTTTGAATGCTTTACGCGAAGATATTACCAGCGAAGACATTACAACCAATTCGGTAATGCGTGAATACAAGCTTGGTGAAGTTGATCTTATTTGCAAGCAAGACGGTGTAATTGCAGGCCTTGAGGTTTTTAAGGCAACGTTCTTACTTTTGGATAAGGAAACTAACGTGGAATTTTTCAGTAAAGACGGTGACCTTGTAAAAAAAGGACAGAAGCTTGGAGTGGTGCGTGGCGATATAAGAGTTCTTCTTTCGGGCGAGCGTACTGCACTTAACTATTTGCAACGTATGAGTGGTATTGCAACGTATACGCGCGCTATTGCGGATATGCTTAAAGGAACAAAAACCAAGCTCCTTGATACCAGAAAAACCACGCCTAATATGCGCATATTCGAAAAATATGCCGTTAAGGTAGGTGGAGGCTACAATCACCGCTACAATTTGAGCGACGGAATTTTGCTTAAAGACAACCATATCGGCGCAGCAGGAAGTGTAAGACAGGCTGTTCTTATGGCAAAAGAATACGCTCCGTTCGTGCGCAAAATCGAGATCGAGGTAGAAAATCTTGACATGCTAAAGGAAGCGCTTGATGCAGGCGCGGATATCGTTATGCTTGATAACATGAGCATTGATGATATGAAAGAGGCAGTAAAGCTTGCGGCAGGTCGTGCGGAAACAGAGTGTAGTGGAAATGTAACCAAGGAAAACGTAGCAAAGCTCGTGGAAATCGGAGTGGATTATATTTCGAGCGGTGCACTAACTCATTCTGCGCCTATACTTGATTTGTCACTCAAAAATCTTCACGCCGTTTAAGGTTTAAGGAATTATATACGATGAAAGCCGAAGAACGAAGAAAAGAAATAGTAAATATGTTGCTATCGGCAACTAAGCCTATATCGGGTAACGAGCTATCCGACCGTTTTGGTGTGTCTAGACAAATTATTGTCCAGGACATTTCACTGCTAAAAGCGTCCGGATACGAAATATTTTCCACCCATTATGGTTACGTTATTCAATCTGCGCCACTTGTTAAGCGTGTTTTCAAATTGAGATGCACATCAGAGCAAACCGAAGATGAGCTTATGACTATTGTAAGCTTGGGCGGAAAGATTGTGGACGTTTTCGTGTGGCATAAGGTGTTTGGCAAGGTTGTTGCAAAGCTCAATATTTTCTCAGAAATGCACGTAAAGCAGTTTATAGAGGGAGTACGTAGCGGAAAATCGACTGAGCTTATGAATATTACCGGCGGTTATCATTATCATACAGTAATGGCCGATTCAGAAGAAATCCTTGACCAAATTGAAAAAGCACTAAATGACAAGGGCTACATAGTTCCCGAAATATAAATGATAAATCCTTTTTTGAATAAAAAACGTGCTGAGTATGTAGCTTTACAGGGCAGTGAGGAAGAGAAGCAAGATTTTTTGCATTGGCTTGATTATTCTATCGGTTATGCTACGGCTCGTTTTGATTTTTTTGCATTGGCTTATTATCAAGGTGTACGCGATTATTATTTGAGTTTATTGCAAAGTAATTGTTAGCAATAGGTTACAATTTGCGCATAGATATATGTGAGTATAGTACGTGCGTGAATGGTATGTTGAAGCAGTGCCTAACATTTCTGCATTATGTGTAGGTGCGCGCACCCAAGGCAAATGTGTATGATGCGAATTTATCTCTTCGTAAAAGACAGCTTTTAAGAAGAGATATGGCTATATAAAGGGTGTAAGAGGGGTTGCATATACAAAGTCTTGTATTAGATTATATTTTTTACTATTTGTTGTTATAAACACACTAAAAATTTTAAATATGAATTTTTAGCCCAATTATTATAGTATTTTCTATAGTGATTTTGTTTAGAAATTTAATATATTGTGCAGTTAATACACAATTAAACTGTTAAGTCCATCTTTTATTAGTTGCAAAATCAATCAATTAAGTTATAATTTATCTATGGGAGATTTTTACGCGCAACGTTAACAAATCTTGTAAAAACAATTCTTGCAACATTTCATCACCACTATTAGCAATATATAAAGCAAATCATACATACATACAGTATAGAACAAAAAAAGAGGCTGTCAATTTACTCAACAGCTTCTTATAATAAAATTTTTGCGAAGAGATTACAAAAGCCCTAAAAAATAATTATACACAATCTTATAATACAAATAAGACCAAGTATCACCGCTACACAAAGCAGAATTCATAGAATATAGGCATAACTGTTCAAATGCCACAATCTCAGCTTCAACACCATTAGAAGCAATTTGCTTTGCACGTTTTTTACTGATATAAAAATTTATCATTTACAATATATTACAAAAAAAATAAAAAGATGTCAAGCGTTTAACAGCTTGCCAACGATACTCTTGCTATTTTATTAGAATTTTGTATGTTGATACAATAATGTTTAAAGATTCAAATTCTGAGTTTATATATGAAATCATATTTTGTTGCTTTTTTGTTATAATTATGTTATAATTTATCTATGGAAGATTTTTACGCGCAACGCGACGACAAAAATTTAGCTAAAATCAACGAGCTTTGTGACGAATTGCCTATTTTTATTCGTGAATATATTGTAGGTATTCATACGCGCACGACTACCTTGACAAGGCTGAATTATGTTTATGACTTACGCATATTTTTTGACTATTTGTCAAAAAAGGTTTTTCGTATGCTCAAACCGCAGGAAATTACGCTTGCAGATTTGGAGACGCTTAAAGCCGCAGATATTGAAATGTACATGTACTATTTATCTTCATATGAATTCCAAGGCAAAAAATATCGTTGTCACGATCGCGCTAAAGAACGAAAATTATGCTCGTTACGTTCGTTCTTCAAATACTTCTTTAACCGTGATAAGCTGTCTAGCAACGTATGCGCTAAGGTCGAGTTACCTAAGCGTCACGAGCATGCGATTACTTGCCTTGATCGCCACGAGGTTGCAAAGTTACTTGCCCGCGTCGAATCGGACAAACTTACAAACGCAACTACACGCGAAAATTCGTATCACGAAATTACCAAAATGCGTGATATTGCAATTCTTACCCTGTTTTTGGGTACCGGAATTCGAATCTCCGAGCTTGTGGGACTTAATATAGACGACTTTAATTTTGAGGAAAATAGCTTTAGAGTTGTTCGTAAAGGTGGCAGCGAATCAATTTTATATTTTACCGAAGAAATTGCAATTGCTCTAAAAAATTATTGCGCATGGCAACAAGATCAAATTGATGCCGAAACATCGTTCGGTAAAAAAATTGAAAATCAAAACGCTATGTTTTATTCGATTCAAGGCAATAGAATTTCCGTTCGCGCGGTTGAAAATCTTGTAAAGAAGCACGCAAAAAATATTACGGAAAAACGTATAACGCCGCACAAACTGCGAAGCACTTTTGGTACTGAGCTGTACAAAAATACGCAAGATATTTATGTTGTTGCCACCGTTTTAGGTCATAAGGATATCAACACCACAAGGCGTCACTATGCCGCCACCAGCGAAGACATAAAGAGAAAAGCTGCTCGTACCGTTAAATTAAGGGACGATGAAGAGTAAATTTTGTCTAATTATGTCTAACATAGGTCGAATTGTCGTATAAATAAAATTTTTTATGTCGTACATAATAATAAATTATTGACTTTTGCATTATATTGCTGTATAATGTTTGTATATTATTTTTGATGAGGTTGACGTGGAGCAAAACGAAGCTATCAATTCAATAAACAGTGACTTGATACGAGGTCATATTGACACAATTATTCTCAAAGCTTTGCAAGCCGGTGACCGATACGGTTATGATATAATCAAGGAAATCGAGCAAAAAAGTGAAGGTCAATATATTATCAAGCAACCTACCCTTTACAGCTGCCTAAAGCGCTTAGAGGTGCAAGGTTTTGTCAAGTCGTATTGGGGTTCTAAGTCTATTGGAGGCCGCAAAAAATACTTTACTCTCACCGACATGGGACGAGAGCTTTTTGTCAAGAATAAAAATGATTGGGATTATTCTCGCGACATTATCAACAAGCTCATTTCTGACGACGACTATACTGCCGTGGATTTTGAAGAAGAAAACCTTCCCACAGAACACGTAGAAATAAATGAAGAAGAAATAACAGTCGGACAAACCACTGATGAGCAAACAGATGCACAAATTGCCGATGAAGTCGACGAAGTTGCTATCGAAGAGATAGGCGTAATTGACGACGCTATATCCTCTTCCGGATTTGAAACACCCGAATCGGAAGAGTTATTGCTGGAATGCATCGATAATACCCAATCTGACCAGCAAATTATTGAGGAAGCAAGTGAAGATGTTGTAGATGCTACGACAGATGCTGTTGATGAGCAACTGCAGTTGAACGAAGTCGAAGGACAAAATATTGATGACGTTTCTTGCGAAAGCTCTGGACTTAATGAATTAGTCGAGGAAACGCCGATGTGCGATACAGACTCTACAAGCGAAGCTGACAATGAAGCGCAATCTGCAGAAGTTCTTGCCGAAAATCCGCAAGAACCGTGTGTTGAAGAAAATGTTGCCGTAGAAGCGGACGATGCCGTTTGTGACAACGAAATCAATGTATGTGATGATGTTGCTGAACCAGCTTTGGAGGCAATAACGGAAGCTACCGATAATATTGTTTCCGACGAGGAAGCTACTTTGCTTAGCGATAGCGAAGAAGGTGCCGGCGAGCAAACGCAAACGGAAGAAAATCCGATTGACGAAGTTCCCCTACCATTGTCCGCTGCCGAGCAAAACCATAATGTGGATGAAAACGTTAATCAGGATGAGGATTGTTCGGACATTGTAAGCAGTTATTACAACGAGCAAGGTCAAGACAGCTACATAGGTAACGCTAATAACGCGAAATATGAAGAGATTCAAAGCAGCTCAGTTTTTGACAGCTCTAATTACTTTGCTGATATTGTCGAAGAAGATTATGAGGAAGAGGAAATTGCTTCTGCTCTCGCAACGGAAACCGTTGATGTGCCTGATCCGCAAATTGAGCAAACGGAAACTCATATCAATCCTCCTCAATACGGTTCTTCACAACGAATTTTGCGAGAAACGCCGCAAGAACAAGATAATAGCACCGTATTTTATAGTTATAAGCGTCCTGCTTTTAGCGCAGGCATTGACGAAACGTCATCCATTATAGATAAAGAGTACCGCGGTGTTATCTCTGCGCTTATATCGGATAATATCGTTGCAACGAAGCCTATCACCGATTATGTGATTCGCGAGTACAAGCCCACCCCCAAGCCAACTCATTTTGCTACCGAGCAAGCCGAAAAAAACAACGATAAACAAACGGTATCCAACGAAATTGCAGCAGAAACGGGCGACAATATTAACATGAGAGCGCATAACCATGTTGCAATAAAGCTCTTTAATAACAAGCATTTCTATTATGCAAATCAGTTGAGACTGATGCAAAGCGGAATAATGTTTGGTATAATGCTGTTGGAAATCATCTTATGTTTTTATTTTATTGAAGTATTACATAATAAGTTTGCAATTACTTCATTCAACCTTGGTATGTATATATCTGCAGTTATTTTTGCCGCCGCATTCCCTATTGTTTCGTTTGCTTTGGCGAGAACTAACTATTATTATCGTAAACGCATAAATTATAATGCACGAAGCAATATGCTGTTCTCGATAGCCGCAACAGTTTTGCTTATGCTTATAATATTCTTTATAAATGTTTATGCCGGAATTCTAATTGGCGATATTAACAATTACTTATCTTCTCTTATATTGCCCATGTTGCTGTCCACAAATGTGATAGTCCATGTAGTGTTGTTCCACTATTTATATAAATCAGGAAAATATAATATTGAACGATAAATAAAAAAGCAAAAAAAACGTGATACCTATATAAAGGTATCACGTTTTTTGGTTAGTATTAAAATAGCTCCGGTTTACATACGCTTGTACAAAACGTTAATATATAAATGTCACTAGCTCCACTTTTTTTCAATATATTACTGCAGGCACCCGTGGTAGTTCCCGTCGTAAATACGTCATCAACAAGCAAAATGCTTTTCTTGTTGAACTTCCCCGCCGGTTCAAAGCTTTCTTCCGCTTCCTTTATTCGCTCTTTTTTGCTTAGCTTTGCAAAGTTTGTAGAATATTTAGTTCGCACTAACGCATCAACAACAGGCTTGTTTATTATTTTACTAAGCTCATTTGCTATAAGCTGTGCTTGGTTGTATCCTCTGCTCTTTTGTCGCTTTGGGTGCATAGGAACAAATGTAATAAAATCAATGTACCAGTCATTCTTGTAATATTCGTCCGCAAGGAATTGGGCAATTGTTTTGGCGTAATACCTTTTTCCGCCATACTTTAGTCCATAAACGATTCTCTTTGCATCGCCATCAAAGATAAAAGGTGCCCTTGCACAATTATAGTTACGCTTATATTTTGTACAATCGTCGCAATAAACGGAAGTACCGCCGATTGCTCTTCCGCACTTAGGACAAAAGCGGATGTTCGCTTTTTGCAAACACCCGCTACAAATACCATAACGGTTTTCGTCAAATAATTCTTTACCGCACACAACGCACTTAATGCCGCGCGGATAAAGCATACTTAGCAAAACATCCTTAAAACTCACTTTATTTTACAAGCTCAAGAGTTTGACGAGCAATTACAAGCTCCTCGTTGGTCGGGATGATATAAGCCATTGCACTGCTGTCGTCAAGCGAAAGCTTGGAGCAATTTCCTCTTCCGGGGTTAAGGTTCTTCTCCTTATCATACTTCATGCCCATGTAAGCGAGCGAGTCAAGAACTGCTGCGCGTACCTCGGGGGTATGTTCGCCGATACCGCCGGTAAATGCGATAAGGTCAAGTCCGCCAAGTGCCGCAACGTACGAACCAACGTACTTAAGAACTCGGTAAGAGAACATATCAAGAGCAAGGCGGCAACGGTCGTTACCCTCTTTGATTCCTGCAAGGAGGTCGCGGAAGTCACTGCTTACGCCGCTAATACCAAGCACGCCGCTCTTCTTGTTGAGGTACGATGTGATTTCTGCAAGAGTCATGCCCTTTTTGGAAGCAAGATATTCAAGAACTGCGGGATCAAGGTCGCCGGATCGAGTTCCCATAACAAGACCCTCAAGCGGAGTAAGACCCATAGAAGTATCGATGCACTTGCCATCCTTAACAGCGCTGATGCTTGCACCGTTACCAAGGTGGCAAACAATAATCTTGCCCTTTCTGCCAAGAAGCTTCTCTGCTTCTCCGCTTACAAACAAGTGACTGGTGCCGTGGAAGCCGTACTTACGAACTCTATAATTCTTGTAATCATCGTACGGAACGCCATACATATAAGCGTAGTCGGGCATCGTCGAGTGGAAGGTGTTATCAAAAACTGCTACCATGGGAGCATTGGGCATAACCTTTTGGCAAGCTCTGATACCCATGATGTTTGCAGGCTGATGAAGCGGTGCAAGGTCGATATTGTTCTCGATGATCTTCATAACATCGTCAGTGATAAGCTGGCTTCTGTCGAAGTCCTCTGCGGCGTGAACAACACGGTGTCCTACTGCAGAAATTTCGTCCATCGACTTGATAACGCCGTGGTTCTTGTCGATAAGAGCGTTAAGAACAAGGCTGATTGCCTCAACGTGGGACGGCATCGGCTCGGTGATAACAACTTCACCTGCGCCCGTCTTGTGAGTAAGAACGGAGCCGTCAAGACCGATACGCTCGCAAAGACCCTTTGCGATAACGCTTTCGTCCTGCATATTGATAAGCTGGTACTTAAGCGAAGAGCTACCTGCATTGATAACCAAAATTTTCATTATATATTTCTCCTAAATTATAGTTTTATTATGCGCCCTGCAATGCGGTGATTGCAACTACGTTTACGATATCCTCTACCGAGCATCCGCGGCTAAGGTCATTAACCGGCATATTGAAGCCTTGGCAAATAGG
>SVHR01000058.1 GCA_015055705.1 Clostridiales bacterium
CTGTAACGTTTGACAAAAAGCACTCGGTTTACGTTTGGATCGACGCGCTTACCAACTATATCAACGCGCTTGGCTACAATGCAGGCGAGGAGCGTATGGACTTTTGGCCTGCCGATCTTCACATGGTGGGCAAGGAAATCGTTCGCTTTCACGCTATCATTTGGCCGGCAATTCTTATGGCACTAGGGCTTCCGCTTCCTAAAAAGGTGTACGGACATGGCTGGATGCTGTTTGGAGGCGACAAGATGAGCAAAAGCAAGGGTAATGTTGCCGACCCGTTTGTTTTGGCGGATCGCTACGGCATTGACGCGCTCAGATACTATTTGCTTCGTGAAATTCCCTTCGGCTCGGACGGAATTTATACCGACGAAGCGTTCCTTACCCGTATCAATGCCGACCTCGTAAACGACCTTGGTAACCTCGTTAAGCGCACGGTGTCAATGGCAAATCAGTACTTTGGCGGCACGGTAAAAAAGCCCTCGGCTTTTATTGACGACGACTATATTGCTATGGCAAACGGACTTTATAATAAGCTTGACGGAGCAATGAACAAATATTCTTGCTCGGAAGCGCTTGAGGGAATTTTTGCTTTTGTTTCGGCTTCTAATAAGTTTATTGACGTTCACGCGCCGTGGAAGCTTAATAAAGAGGGCGAAGCCGAAAAGCTTAACGCCGTTCTCTATCAGCTCCTCGAGGGCATAAGATTGATTGCAGGCGCACTGCTTCCCTTTATACCGCTTGGCGCAGGTCGCATTTTTGCAGACCTCGGCCTTAGCGTGCCCGATACGCTTGTTGGTATAGCATACGGCGATACCGAGAGCTTCAAGGTAGGCGAGGGGACTGTTCTTTACAAAAGATTGGATGTAAAAAAAGAGCTTGAAGAGCTTATGAATTTAGCAAATGCAGGCGAAGAAAAGAAGCCAGAGGTAAAAGAAGAAGCTAAGGTGGAAGAAAAGAAGGAAATTACCATCGACGAGTTTTTTAATACTCAGCTTCGTGTGGCAGAGATTATCGCTTGCGAAAAGGTAGAAAAGGCAGACAAGCTACTTAAGCTTACTGTCAAGGTAGGCGAAGAAACTCGTACCGTTGTCAGCGGTATCGCAAAGAGCTACACCCCCGAGGAAATGGTGGGCAAGCAGGTCGTGCTTGTTGCCAACCTCAAGCCGGTTAAGCTTCGTGGAATACTCAGCGAGGGCATGGTGCTTTGTGCAACTCACGGTGATAAGGTTGTGCTTGTTTCGCCCGAAGCAAAGGTTAATAGCGGAAGCGAGGTTTGCTAATGATTGACTCGCACGCGCACCTCAACGACGCACGGTACGACGACGTCCCCCAAATAGTAAGCAATATGCACGCAGACGGGCTAAAAAAGATTGTAGTCGTGGGCTACGATGTTGATTCCTCGTTTCGTGCCTTAGAGCTTGCTAAGGAGCATAAGGACATTTATTGTGCCGTGGGTGTTCATCCGTCCGACTGTGCGGAGCTTTCGGACTCGCAGATAGATAGTTTGGTGGAACTGTGCGGTCACGAAAAGACGGTAGCGTATGGCGAAATTGGGCTGGATTACTACTACGATACGGTGGATAGAGCCGTGCAAAGGGAAGCGCTTATCCGTCAGCTTTATGCGGTAAAACGCACCGGACTTCCTGCGGTATTTCACTTGCGTGACGCCTACGAGGATATGGAGAATATTATTCGCGAGCACCGCGATTGCCTTAGTGGCGGAGCAGTTATGCACTGCTTTTCGGGCAGTAAGGAAACCGCATTAAAATACGTGGATATGGGATTTTACATTTCGTTTTCAGGAGCAATTACTTTCAAGAACGCGGTCAAGGCTCCCGAGATAATCAAGGCGTTGCCGCTTGACCGCATTTTGGTGGAAACGGACTGTCCGTATCTTACGCCTGTGCCGCATCGCGGTAAGCTAAACTATCCTACGTATGTGCGTTTTGTTGCCGCAAAAGTGGCAGAAGTGCTTGGTAAGTCAGTGGAAGAAATCGAAGAAATCACCGAGCAAAATACGTACAACATTTTTACCAAAATGAAACGTTAGTATTTTATGATTCCGACTACCATTCGACGTACTGTTTTTATCACCGTCTAATGAATCGGAGCAAAATCAAAAATTATACATCAAGGAGAAATAAAATGGACAAAAAATTACAAAAGTATGCCGAGCTTATCGTAAAGCAGGGCGTTAATCTTCAGCCCGGCGAGCCGGTTGCAATTTTCGCTCCCATTCTTGCGGCAGACCTCGTACGCGAGGTAGCAGACCAATCTTATCGCAGTGGCGCACCCAAGGTTACCGTTTTCTGGAGTGACGGCGAGCTTAGCAGACTTGCTTATGACTATCAGACCGAGGAAACTCTTACCAACATTCCGCAATGGGTGGTAGATTCCCGCAACTATATCGTAGACACCAAGGCGGTAAGCATCAACATTATCTCGGAGCTTCCCGACCTTCTCAAGAACATTCCGCCCCAAAAGGTTACGGCGGCAGGTCGAGCTACCAGCAAGGCGCTTGCACGCTTCCGCGAGTCCACGGGATCCAACCAGACTCGTTGGTGTATCGTTGCATATCCCAACGTAGAGTGGGCAAAGAAGATGTTCCCCGAGCTTAGCGACAAGGCGGCTCTCGAAAAGCAGTGGAAATATCTTCACAAGACCGTTCGTCTTGACAAGACCGATACGCTTGGTGCATGGCGCAAGCACGCGGCTAAGCTTGCTAAGCGTAGCAGATTCCTCAACCGCGCAAAGATCGTTTCGTTCCACTACAAAAACAGCATCGGTACCGACTTTACTATCGGTATGCCTAAGGGCTATATCTTTACCGGCGCAGTAGAAAAGGGCGGCGGTGGAGTAGACTTTACCGCAAACATCCCTACCGAGGAGGTATTCAGCTGTCCCGATAAGTTCTCGGCAAACGGAACGCTTGTTTCCGCAAAGCCGCTTGTTCGCTCGGGTGGAATTATGGAAAACTTCAAGCTCACCTTTAAGGATGGCAGAATCGTAGATTTCTCGGCAGAAAAGGGCTACGAAACGCTTAAGGGAATTATCGAAACGGACGAGGGCTCGCACTATCTTGGCGAAATCGCACTCGTTGGCTACAACTCGCCCATTCAAAACCTTAATACCTTGTTCTACAATACACTTTTTGACGAGAACGCATCCTGCCACTTCGCAATCGGCAGAGCTTTCCCCGGCTGCATCAAGGGCGGCGATAAGATGAGCAAGGAGCAGCTTGCAAAGGCCGGCCTTAACGACTCGCTTGAGCACGTTGACTTTATGATTGGTACCCAGGATCTTTCCATCACCGCAACCACCGAAAAGGGAGAGGAGATCGAGATCTTCAAAAACGGCGACTGGGTAATTTAGTAAGGTATTCTTTAACACAAATTTTATACATCAAAAAAAGGAACAGAATCATATCTGTTCCTTTTTTAATGTCAAAGTTCTTTCGTAAAAGGAAAGGCTTCAGTTCAAAATCGCCTTAATTGGCAGAACACGTCGCGCATCCAAGATTAAGCTATGCCTGCGGCTCTGTGCCTTCGTCTATGCAATCTTGCTCGCACGTAGCCGCTACCGCCGCAATGGGGTCTGCGTGGGCAACCGTTTTCTTGCTTTTAATCAAGAAGTAAATGTAGTAGAAGCCGAGAATGTAAATAAAGAACAGCGCTACAACAATAAGGGGGTATAGCACGGGATTGCCGTTAACCATATTGTAAAAAATATCGTAAGGTGTGCCGTCACCGCGCATCAAAAACATATAGTTGTAATCAAGCGTAATGTTTGCAATGTACGCTAATATGCAAAAGGCGGCTAGGATGCTTAGGCAAATGGGAATACTTTTTTTATTCATGCTTGCCATGCCTGAGAAAATAATATACAAGGACGCAAAGCCCGAGATTGAATGGGTAATTCCCGAAACGATGTTAGGCCAAGCGAGTACAGGATATGCGTTGTAATTTTGTGCCGCGCCGTAAGTACCCATCACCGCGCCCAATATTCCAAATATAAGTACGAAATCAAGGGCGGCGTTTTTGAGCTTACCCTTACTAAACGCCGCAAGTGGGATTGCAATCAGCTGAATGCTGCATAGGAACAATGGCAACATCGTGCGAAGCGGAGCAATAGATCCGTCCAGCGAGCAAGCGATAATGATTTTTGCCAGCTCGAAGCCATCAATTAGTATTGCCGCCCAAATCAAGACCTTGTTTTTTTCACTTAAGGCTTGATTTTTATACCTCTTTCCCAAAAATATTGCAGCTAAAACCATTATTAGCATAAGAGTGGTAACAAACGTCAAATGCTGCCACGAATATGCACCCTGAGCTTCTCCCGAACCACTTAAAAATTCTTTCATAACAAACCACCTGCGTAAAATGTCGAAACTTGTAATTATCATAACAGAGATCGCTAACTTTGTCAATTATAAAAAGTGTTTTTATAGAAGTATGAGTTTTATTATTATGTGGGTGAGCGGAGTCTTAGTGCGCTCAAAAACTACGAGTGGACTGAATATTTTTAGAAAAAACAAGATATTAAAATTTTTCAAAAAAATTTAAAAATCCCTATTGACAAAAAAACGCAACTATGGTACAATATTTTTAGTAAAATTTGGGAGGAGCATTATGAAAAAAACAATATCTATTGCGCTTGCCGCGTGCATGCTTGTTATGTGTATGTTTGCACTTACATCCTGCTCGGGACTTAGCGGCACTTATGAAAACGAAACTCTTGGCACTAAAACCACTTATAAGTTCGGTGCGTTTGGTAAGTATACCAAAACGGTAGATTCGCCCATTGGTGAGGACGAGGTTGTAGAGGGCAAGTATGAAATCAGCGATGACGGCAACGAAATCATCTTTATTTATGAGGATGAGGAGGGTGAGGAGTTTAGACTCCCCGTGTCGTTTGAAAAGGGTGACGGTTATATTAAAATTGCAGGAGTTGAATTTAAAAAGAAGTAATTGATTTACGCCAATTACTTCCCGCTTAGTAGTGTGACGCTCTTAACGGATCATTCATACTATTAGGCGGGATTTTTTATTTGCAAAAGTCTTGCCAAAAACAAAATTATATAGTATAATAGCTGTATGAAATACGTTGTTGACATAAACGGACGCTTTGATATAGACGTTAATTTTTGGAATGGTAAGGCAAAGGTCAGTTATGAGGGAATGGAGCTTAAGGGGGAAGAAAAGAATACCTTTATGCTTGGTAGCGAAAAGTGTGTCGTTTGCGGCTCACTGTTTTCGGGCGTGTATTTCTACCGCGGTCAGACCTCTGTGATGCTAACTAAGCTATTTTGGTACGACTACCTTATAGGATTACTCCCCTTTTTTGTTAGTATGCTTGGTGGGCTTATCGGCGCGGTGCTTGGTGTGGTTGCGTTTTTTATATGCTACAAGCTTATGCCGAGCATCAAAAGCTTTTGGCTTAGGCTACTTATTTGCATAGCGGTGGCGGGCATAGTGTTTTTGATTATAATGTCACTTGCTTCATTATTCCCGACACTATTTGGGATAGAGGGGTAGCTATGGATTTATCGCGTAGCGAAGCAGTGCTTGGCGACCTTAGTACGCTAAAAAGCAGTCACGTAGCCGTGTTTGGCTTGGGCGGAGTAGGCGGATCTGCCGCCGAAGCGCTTATTAGGGCAGGCGTAGGCGAGCTTACCATCGTTGACGGTGACGTAGTATGCCCGTCCAATATCAACAGGCAGGTTATAGCACTAAGCACTAATGTTGGCGAAAAGAAGGTGGATGCTATGGGAAAACGCTTGCTTGCCATCAATCCCGACCTTGTGCTTCACAAATACGATTTATTTTTCTTGCCCGAAAATGCAGATGCAATAAGCTTTGACCAATTCGATCTCGTGCTTGATGCGGTAGATACAGTTACTGCAAAGCTCACGCTTGCTTCCATTGTGGGCGATAAGTTGATTTGTTGCCTTGGTACGGGCAACCGCATAGATCCGACAGCATTTAAGGTGGGTGACGTGTACGAAACGTCCTATTGTCCTCTTGCAAGGGTAATGCGCAGAGAATTGCGCAAACGCGGTATAAATAGACTAAGAGTGGTGTATTCTACCGAAGAACCGATAAAGGGGCAAAGAACTCCCGGCAGTGTGTCGTTCGTGCCGCCCGTAGCAGGAATGATTATGGCAGGCGAGGCAATCAAAGCCTTGTTAAAAAAGTAAGCGTTGTCAAAAAAATAGCAATACGTAAATGCTAAATAGCAGCAATCAACAAGGAAGAATGAAAAAAGTTAAGATTACCGTCAAAAGAATAGCGAGATACGACGATTTAATCGCCGAGTACGAAAACGAAATCGTGCACACCTGCTCACTTACGGGTGGCGAGGTATTTGTAAGCTTGGGCGGCGAAAAGCCACCCCTTTTGTGCGATAGCGCATGGGATAGTATGGAGCAGTTTGTAAAGGAGCTTGCCGCAGGCGGCGGGAACTTTTTTGATGGCTGGATGAAGAATCCGCACAGCGCGATGATTTCGTGCAATGACGGCTTCCGTCCCGTTAGCTTTTTGATAGAAGCAATTGATTAATATTACTTCATATAATAAAATACCACAGACATGGAGGAAAATGCGATGAAGTGGAAATTACCAAAGCGCAAGCAACCCGTCTGGCGCATATTTAAAGCAATCGTAAAGCCCTTTTTGGGGGCGAAAGAAGTCGTTAATCTTGGCGACGAACCAATGACCGAAAAATGTATTATCGTATCCAACCACGCAAACAAAAAAGGTCCGCTCAGCTTAGAGTTAAGCTTACCTATCTTTCATGCAAGGTGGGCGGCGTCCCCAATGATGGAAGGCTACAAGGATAGATGGCACTATCTTCGTGACGTGCTGTACGTTCAAAAGAATGGAACCAACAAGTTTTGGGCGTCAATCAAGTCAACAATCGAGGCTATTTTCAGCCCGTATGTGTACAAGGGACTAAAGGCTATTCCGTCATATATAGGCTCGCGTATGCGCAAAACAATTAATTACAGTATGGAATGTCTGGACAACGGTATTGCGGTAGGTATCTATCCCGAAAATTCTAACAGCGGTTATCACGATGAGCTTATCGAGCTACATACAGGCTTCGTTTTTTTAAGCGAAATGTACCGTCGAAAAACGGGCGAGGATGTTCCCGTGTACCCCGTATACATAGGCAAGGTAAACAAAAAGAGAAAGGTGGTAATAGGTAAGCCCATAAAAATAGGCGAGCTTATGGACAGCGGACTCGACCGTAAGGCTGTCGCCGAGCATTTCTTAGGCTTAATCAATCAGCTTTACTTCGATTATTTCAAGCCTAAAAGTAAATAAAACACAACGACTTAAGTACAAAATCCCAACAGAAAACGTTCTGCTGGGATTTTTTCTATTCAAAAGAGCAAGGTTATGGTACGCTTTGGATAAACAAAAAATTCCTTTGACTATTTGCCAAAGGAATTTTTTGTTTGCTTTTAACCTTATTTGTTCATGTCCTCAAGGAACTTTGCAAGAGTGTCTTGCGCGTTGCCAAGATAGAGGTGAACTCCGTTTTCTCTCGTATAAAGCGGATTGTCAACGCCTGCATAGCCGGGCTTGAGGTCATAGTTAAAGATGTAGATGCTCTTGCACTCGTCTACGTTAAGCACGGGCATACCGTAGATGGGAGTACCCTCAGCCTCACGAGCGGCAGGGTTAAGAACGTCGTTAGCACCGATAACGATGGTAGCGTCAGCGGTCTTAAAGTCACCGTTGATGTTTTCCATCTCGTACAAGTCTTCGTATTCAACGTTAGCCTCGCAAAGAAGCACGTTCATGTGTCCGGGCATACGTCCTGCAACGGGGTGAACAGCGTATCTAACCTTAGCGCCGTTAGCTACAAGCTTATCTGCAAGCTTCTTAACAAGGTGCTGAGCCTGAGCGATAGCCATACCGTAGCCGGGAACGATAATAACGTCCTTAGCCTTC
>SVHR01000001.1 GCA_015055705.1 Clostridiales bacterium
GGTTACGTCGAGGTGGGAGAAAGCTTCGAGGACACCGTTAGGCGCGAAGTGATGGAAGAGGTAGGACTTAAGGTAAAAAATATCCGCTACTACAAAAGTCAGCCGTGGCCGTTTACCAATACTCTTCTTGCGGGATACTTTTGCGAGGTGGATGGAAGCAGTGAAGTTACCGTGGACCAAAATGAGCTGTCTACCGCGGTATGGCTTGCCCGTGACGAAATTCCCGAAATAAGCACTGTTAGCCTGACGGGGACAATGATAATGGCATTCAAAAGAAATGATATAGTATAGTAAAAACGTGACTACGTATATAGGTTTTTGTGTTTAAGCCTTATAATAATATTACGGTATTCTAACGGAGGTTGTTATGGACAGAGCAAATTTGCTCAATGGAAAAATTGAGTGGCTTTCTAAATATCTTAAGAGTAAAGAGTTGGGCGCGCTACCAAGCCTTTATGAATTCGGCGTGTCCGCTATAACAATGGGGGAATCGGGCAGTTATTATTTTTTTCAAAAAATATCTCCCAACGGTGAAATATCTAACGCAACTATTTCGTCAGACGTGGATTTTGCAGAGTTACTGTACTGGGAAGCATTCCTTAGAGCCGGGGAGTTAAAGGCAAACGCATACGAGCATAATGCAGGTTATACTGAGCTATTAATAGAAAGGTATAGCAGCTACCATACCCGTCTTTTCTCACAATCGCTTGCGACCTTGGGTTACCGTGCCGTACCAATGGACGAGCGCGATTACGGAATTCTATCAAAAAGCCAACACTATAGTGATATAATACAAAACGATAGGCAGATATGCTTTTCTCAGCCCACGTTACCTATAGAGATGCTTGCTCAGCATGAGCGCGATCGCAAAAAGGCAGAAGCGTTATTCAACAAGGGTATGACTTCTAAAAAGGAAGGAAAGAGAGAAAAATATCTGTTAAAGTCGGCTGAATATACGTATTCTCCTGCGTACACCGCGCTTGCCCAGCTTTATGAAAGGATGGGGAAAAAGGACGAGGCTATAAAGTGGCACGAAAAAGCGGCAGAAGAGCCTTATTTTAGGCTTGAGTCCTTAAAGTGGCTTGCTGAATTTTATAAGGATACCCAAAAGGAAATAGAATACCTTGAAAAAATTGCTGACTATTATAGTGTGTTTGAAACACCTGAGGACTATTTTTTTGTGCCTGAGTACACAAGGATACTTTTCCGCATAGCAAAAGGTCTTGTCAGTCAACTAAATGAGCAATACACAAATAGTTTGCCGCTTGAAATAAATAAAGCCGAAAAAGCAGAAAAATGCTTTGTGACGATAATAAGCCTTGGCATGCCTGCGGACGAGGCGGACGAAAGTGAGCTTTTGAATCAAGCAAGACTTATGTATGCAAGGCTTCTTTTTGAAGGCGAAATTATTCCTAAGAACGAAAGACTTGCTTATACACTTTATAGGTTAAGCGCCTCGGTCGATAAAGACCTGAGTCAGCGCATGGAGCGATACAGAGAGGAGGAGTTAGTTAGGCTTGATGAGATTCTTACCCGTAGGATAAATAAGGATTATAAATGGCTGTTAGAGCTAAAAGCTAAGCATGATGCATACCTAAGCGCTAAGAAGCTTGAGGATATAAAGGCGAAGAAGGAGGCAGAGGAAAAGGCAGCCCATGTAGAGGCTTTACGTATAGAGGCGGAAAAGAAAAGCAAGGAGGATTTGGAAAAAAAGCAAAAGGATATTCAGCAAATGCGCGACTCCTTTAAGCTTTGCGACAACGCTGAGTTTGAGCGTCCGAAGGGCGGCAGAACAAGCACGCACGAAAAAGCCGTGGAGCTTTATAAAAATGCTCTTAATGCACAAGAAGAGCAAGATATTTTGCATATACTTATGGAAGCATCAAAGCTGGGACATCCAAAGGCGATGGCATCGCTTGCGCATTATTATACCAACAAGGATAACAAAAAAGCAGGCGAGTGGATGCTAAGGGCTCTTGATGCAGGTTGTGGTATGGAAGCAGTTAAGGGAGTTGATCCGGGCCTTGATTTTGACACAGCGTTTGCTTATGCGAATGATTATTACGGGAAAAGCCAACATGAAAAATGGTCCTATGGAATGATTGGTAAAGAGGCGCTTAGCAATTTTGCTCAAAAAAAGCTCACCGCCGAGCAGCTTCAAAGAATGATAGACGCGGCAAATCAGGGACATGTTTTTGCGTTGGAAATAATGATACCGTACCTTAAGCGAAGCGACAGCGCGATGGCAACCGAGTTTACCTATATGCTTGCAGAGAAGGGAAATGCCGATTTAATAAAGGATATTATAAAAAAGAATGGCGATGTTTCAGCTAACAGCTTGCCCAGATACGTTAGATTCTTGCAGAGTGATCGTGTAAAAAAACAAGACGTTGCAATGTTTCAAATTGCGCTAATGCTGATAGACGAGGAAATTGCAAATAAATTTGGTGTGAGATATTCACCTGAGGACGGAGTTAAGATGCTTCACAGGATAGAAAAAACCAAGGAGCACGGACTCAAAAGAAGGGTGCATCTTGCGCTTGGTGAGGCATACCGAACCGGAAAAGGTGCCGAGCAGTCAATGTGGATGGCGGCACAATATTACGGAAAGTACGATCCGGCGCTTGCTAAGGAATGCCTAAGCAAGCATTTTTGCCAAAGTGCAGGTCAACAATATGAAAGCCGTCAATTGGAAAAGGGAATGGAGTGGCTAAAAAAATATCCGTGCCCGGAGCTTGAAAGAAAGCTTGCGTTAAATTCAACCAAGGCAAAAAATATCATTTTGCAATACGGAGAATGTGCTGATAAGATAACCGAGCAGGAAATTATCGAGAGAGATAGATTACTTAAATTGGGATTTTCCATCGAAGAGCTGTATGACCAAAAGGGCTTCTTTAATGCGTGGAAAATGCAAAAACAAATTGAAAAAAGGCAAGCTGCGTCGGATACCGCAGAGGTAATAGAAAACGTTAAATCCATTGATACAAGTATAGAAAGCGTAAGGCCGGAGCAATCTGCAAACACCGAGGGCACGGTGAATATTGTATTTTACAGTGACTTTAAGGAGGACCCAAGGACGACGAGCAGAGATTGGTATACGCCTATTCGAGAGGAAAATGATATTCAGAGGTCAATATTAAAAAGAGAAAGAGAACGACTGAATAAGCCTGATATGGCGACGAAAATTCTTTTTGCGGTCGAGCGTGTAGTTGTCAACGGTGAGCAGGTAAATAGTGAGGTTTTCTTTGATCATCTTACCTTAACTCTTAAGCCGGGTATATACAACATTCAGGTTCGTTGCTATTGCAAGTATTATTTTGCCGGCTGGCACCCAGGGGACGGCATAGAAATTGACCGTTGGCCCGATTACAGACCGAAGGACGTTGCAAAAAATGTGCGAAAAACTCTTGAGCTGACGGTTGAGGTTAAGCCCGGCAAAACGCATTATTTAGGTTATTTTGTGCGTATGTATGGGGAGTGGGAGGATTATTATAACTTAATCGGCTTATTTAACCATAAATATCTAAAAAAGGTAGATGTAAATTTTAGCTTTGATGAGTATCAAAGCGAGAAGGCTTTATTAAGAAAAGTAAATTCATATTCTATCAGGGGTGGCTTTATCACGTTGGAGGATATCGGTAAGCCCGAATATTCAATTCCTGAGTTTATGGTTTAATTTTATAAAAATCGTTGCGGTAAAGAGGTGTACAATAAACCAAAAGGCTTGGAAACAAATATGGACGAGAAGCTGCAAAAAATAAAAAATACTGAGCAATATAGAAAGGTTACAAAAAAGACCGATACGTATGTGCGTTTTTTGCGCACAAGGGTGGCTCCGCATATAGCAAGCGAGCTTGGCGAGGAGATGGTTCAGTTTGCTATGGGTCGCAGAGTGTTCTCGTCTGTTCTTAAAAAGCTAAGGCGCGAGTATTTTACGGGCAAAGTGCCGTCATCTAATCCCGAGCTTCACTTGGTTATCGCGCAGTCAGGCGGCGGCAAGAGCGAGCTTAGAAAAATGCTTTTAGAGGGCAAGGATATGCTTTCGTTTAATACCGACGATTTCAAACGCCGGCATCCTTTGTGCAATGCTTTGCTTGCTGCCGAGCCTACCTTGTTTGGCGCGTTGACAGGGCTTGATTCGTATCTGCTTTGCGAAAGACTTTTTGACGAGGCAATTCAAAAGGGCTTTAGTGCGCTTACCGAGATTACACCGTTGCCTAACGACCTGTTGGGCATAAACGTAGCTGATATCCAAAGCAAAGGGTATAAGGTTACCGCCCACGTGCTTGCAGTAGGCGAGGTGAACAGCTTGCTTGCCATTCACGAAAGGTACGAGCAGGCTTTGGCATTAGGTGCGCCTTGCCCCAAGCTGACAGATTTAATCAGAGCGCTGGACTCGGTTAAGGCAACGGAGCTTGCTCTTAAGCAGCTTATTCGTGAAGGGGTAGAGGTTAAGCTTTACGCAAGACAGGGCAATACCGTAATACACGTTCCGTGCAAAAATGAGGATACGTATGCCCGTTTTTTGGAGCTTAGACAGCAGGATAGGGCGCAGGCCTTGCCGACAATGGAGTATAGAATTGCCGCATTACGTCAAAAAATGAAGGAAAGAAATGCCCCTAATGAGCAAGCTTGTCAGCTTGAAAAAATTTACAAGCTATTACTTGAACAAAAGTAAATGAAAAAAACACCTGTTCGGTGTTTTTTTTCATTTCATATATTTTTTATAGCAAGATAGGATTTGCATTTAATATTCCTTTCTGCCGCAAACTATATCGATGCTAACGCCAAAATAATCTGCAATTTTCCAGCATTCGATGATGCTTGGCTCGTTTAGGCCCTGCTCCCAACGTGATAGGTTTGCTTGACTTGTTCCAATTTCTTTTGCCAGCTCGCGTTGAGAGAGCTTTCTTTCTTTCCTTAATTCTAAGATTTTGTTTTGCTTAAAGCTATATCCCATACAATAAGTTTATACAAATATGTATAAAAATACTTGACTTATACAAATTTGTATCATATAATACGTTTATTAACAGTTCTATTAGAACTACTTTATTTATGGGAGGGAAAATGAAGAAAGCTTTTTTTGTATTATTGTTATCACTTGTTTTGGCTTTTTCGCTTCTTGCTTGCGATAATGGTAGCGGCGGTCCTGACGACGGTACGCAGCCAACAGGTAGTTTTACCGTAACATGGATTGATGAGAATGGGAATACTATTTCGTCAGATACAATAGACGCGGGAAGCATTCCCACATGCAATTATACAGTAGAGGACACAGTGGAATGGGACTATACCCTTGAGGGCTGGGCGACCTCGGTTGGCGGTGATGTGCTTTCGGCAATTCCAGCAGCCGATGCAAACGCTACATATTACGCCGTGGTAACTGCCGTAAAGCAAAAATATACTGTTACCTTTAATACAGGAGGAGGAAGCAATGTGCCTTCGCAAACGGTAGAGTACGGCGAAATCCTATCATTACCAGAGACGCCTACTTATGACGGACATAGGTTTGTAGGATGGAGCTACGATCAAAACGGCATGGAAGCTGTAGATTTTAATAAAGCAATAACAGCTAACGACGAATATTTTGCTATTTGGAACGAGGTGGTAGATGCGAAGGCATTGCTTGCATCACTTCTTTCAGGATATAGTCTTAATCCATGGTCGTTTATTCCCGAATGCATGCGCTCAGATTATGCGCAAAACGTGGTGCAATCTAATGAGATTATACAGGACTATTCCAGCTTTATTGATACCGCAAGCATAGTTTACGGATTTGGTGAGCAGTGGCATATGGTACATGACAATTTAGAACAGTCCGAAGCATTTTTTTATGTTCTCAACGTTATAGACACGGTCGCCGCTTCTTCTATTACGGCATTCAACAATTATTTTGACAGCAATCCTGCGGATACAGCGCGCCATACTTTTATGAACGGTAATTATGATATTACCATAGATTTAAGTCAAGAGTTTATTACTTACGTGATTGAATACTCCGCCACACTTCCTATTTTTGGTGAGCAGTCTATACAAATTGCGCTTGCCATGCACATAGAGAGCGGTGAAAGGATAGGTAGAATTCAGTTGGGTGACGCTAACGCCTTAGCGTATAAATTCAGCGAGAACTCGTACGAATTTGCCATCAAATATCTTGGGGTAAGAAGAGCGATGTTTTCGATTGAAAGAACGAACGACGGTGTAAATGGCAAGATTTATGAATATCTTACTGTTTCATCCTCAGAAATAGGAAGCTGTGCAGAATTTTATATTACCGATAATTATGTGTCCGTGGTCGGCAACAAGGCAGACAATATGATAGGATTTACGGGTTACATAAACGAGCTTTATGACGCAACAAACGGACGTATGCTTGGATACGAGGTTAAGGAAACGCTATCTTCAATAGTATATAATACTCTTTGGTTTAACATTAGCGATATTGCAGGTATAAGCTCTATAAAATATCAGCCGGCAAGCGAAGATGCGGAAGCTACTGTATATACCAACAATAAGTCCACGGCTTGGGAAAATAAAAAGGTCGGAGGAATAGGTGTTAAGATGCTATCCCGTCGCTATGATATAGAGTTTAGAACGCAGTACGTATATTCCTACGATGTTCAGAGTGGTAAATACGTGGAGCATAAAATCCAAGTGCCGATGCTTTTCGTTCAGGAGGAAAACTACGGTACGCTTGTTGATGACATAGAAGAAAAAAACAATATCAGCATAGTTATTACGCTTTCAAACGCACACATAGAAAAAATAATGCTTGATTATGATATTCTTATTCCCGCCTTCGAGCTTATAAAAGATGAGATGACGTCGCAGGAAATCGTAGATTACATCGGTAGCAAAATAGAATTTTAATAAATGAGGTAAAATAAATGAAAAGACGTGTTAATGCTTTTGTGTGGAGTAGTATTTTTGCGGCGGTAATGCTTGTAATTGGCGTTGTTGTTTCGGTTAGCACTGGAAAATATTCAAACCTTGCTATTTTTGGCGGTCTTGCACTTTGCGGCTTTGCCCTTATAATTTGTCTTATTTTAAAAAATAATTTTGTCGGCGAAATGATGGAAAATATTTTTGAGTGGGGCTTTGTGACAATGCCGGGATTAATTTTTACGCTTGATCTCGATGGCATAATATGGCTTCTTACCGTGAAGCTTCTGTTTTGGATATTGGGGATTATTCTTGCTAGTCTTTGCGGAATGCTGGCAATAGGAGTAGGGCTTATTGTATCAATTTTTGTAGCGCCCTATGCAATAATGAAGGAGTTTAAAGGCGGCGTAAAGCCAGAAAACGTACAGTAGCCCTTCATTATACTGATTTACCAACGTAAGGTAAGTTATGTAGCGCAAAAGGGCAGTCTAAGATAGGAATTGCTTAAGCTTGGTGAGCTTTACAAAAACAAAGGTCGCCAAAAACGGCATATCAACAAAAAACACCCTCTAAGGGTGTTTTTTTGAAACCAATAAAAATTATGAGATACAGTGTTATTAGCGCACAAAGCACGCAAACAATCCCGTTTTTACAAAAAGGTTTTAAGCGAGTCCACGAATTCCTCCTCGTGGCTGATTATTCTATCAACGATAGAGGTAAGCTCGGTATTTTCGACAGGGTACTCGCGGCGCGCTCTTATTGCGTCGGTGATTCCCATTGTCGTACCTCTAACCAGCATTTCGGACAGCTTGGCGGAGTCATTGTCCGTCAGCGTTTTCAGCTTGATGCTGACAAACGACATAGTCTTGGCTACGACGTCGACGTCGCTAAGCTTAACCTCGTGCTGCGAAGCAAGCTCCTGTATCTTTAGTGTAGAATCAAGGTAAAATTTGTTTTGCTTGCGCATAAGCTCAGCCAGCTTAGGATTTTCGATACGCTCCATAATGCAGTCGATGGCGTAGCTTCCCATTCTTACGTTTTCATAAGCCTTGTTTATAAGACTGATAAAATTACTTTGGTGTTCCATAAATATCTCCTATATTTATCGTTAGCAATTTTTCGCAGGAATATTCATGGGCGTGACGTGAGTAATAATTTGCGCCGAATTAACCATACAAAAGCATTGTTTCGAATTATTATTACACTTACTGATTAAGTTATTGTGCTATAAAATTTACAAATGCATATTGACAAAAATGCATAGATATGGTAGTATAATTATACAATGGTTATAATTTAATACTTTTAGCGGAGGAAAATGTATGAAAAGGTTTAGGCTACTAACAGTTTTGACATTGATTTTATCATTTTGCGTATCGCTATGCTTGCTTTTGGCGTGTGAAAATCCGCATGAACATAGTTACAACCAAGAGATTGCAAATAACGAATTTTTGGCAAGAGAGGCGACTTGCAAACAAAAAGCAGTCTATTACTATTCTTGTGAGTGTGGCGAGAAAGGTACTGAAACCTTCGAATACGGTGATTTTTCAGAGCACACAAAGTCACAAGAGTGGAGCAAGGATTTAGTCTACCACTGGAAGACTTGCCAAACGGAGGGATGCAAAAAACAGCTTGAAAAGGCAGAACACGTTTTTAAAGGAAGCTTAGAGTGCATTGTTTGTGATGCAATAAAAACCACAAAAGGTTTAGAGTATAAGCTAAATGAAGATGGTCAGTCTTATTATGTTGCAGATATAGGAAGTGCAAAGGATAGTGATATTATAATTTCACCGGAATACAATAATATGCCTGTAACGCAGATAGGCTCAAACGCATTCGCTGATTGTGATAGCATAGAGAGCATAACAATCCCTGACAGTGTAACAAGCATAGGATATGGTGCATTCTCTAGTTGTGATAGCATAGAGAGCATAACAATCCCTGATTCGGTTACGACCATAGGAGAGAGTGCATTCAATAGTTGTGATAGCTTAACTGATATAACAATTCCAAACTCAGTAATTAGTATAGGAGCTTATGCGTTTAGTGCTACGCAATATTTTAATAACGAAAATAATTGGGAAGACGAAGTGTTATATATAGGTAGGCACTTGATACAAGCAAAGAGAGCGATAAGTGGAGATCGTACAATAAAAAACGGCACTATGGTTATTGCTAACTCCGCGTTCAGTTCTTGCAATAGCTTAGAGAATATAACCCTCCCCAGTTCAGTCGTAGTCATCGGGGATGAGGCGTTTCGTGGATGTAGCAGCTTGCAAAATATAGTAATTCCTAACTTAGTTACGACCATCGGAAGAATGGTATTCTCGGGTTGCAGTAGCTTAGAGAATATAGGCGTTTTGGAATATAATAATGCATATAAATCAGTTGATGGAGTTTTGTATAGCAAGGACGGTAAAATTCTTATTCAATATCCTTTAGCTAAGTCAGCATCGGCATTTGCTATACCTGACTCAGTCACGACTATAGGAATGTGGGCATTTAGTGGTTGTAGTGAATTAATAGGCGTAACAATCCCTGAATCAGTTACGACCATAAAATCAAATGCATTTTATGAATGTATAAATTTAGAGAGTATAACAATCCCCGACAGTGTTACCAGCATAGAGGGTAATGCGTTCAATGGATGTACCAAATTGAAAAGCATAACAATCGGTGACTCGGTTACCAGTATAGGGGAGAAAGTGTTTTTCGATACAGAGTATTATAATAACAAAAATAATTGGGAAGACGGTGATATTTACGGTATAATGTATATCGGGAAATACTTGATTGAAGCAAACAGCATAGTTGGCGATTTTGCAATAAAGGACGACACTTTAGCTATTGCAGATGCGGCGTTTATAAAAAGCGCTAGCATGAGGAATATAACAATTCCCGAATCGATTACCAGGATAGGGCCAAGAACATTTTATTCTTGTGCACTCTTAGAAAGCATAACATTCGAGGGCGCAATTACAAGCATCGGAGAGTACTCGTTCTGTGGGTGTATGAATTTGAAGAATATAACAATTCCCGAATCGGTAACAAGTATAGGAAATGAGGCGTTTTTTGGTTGTTTTTTATTAAAAAGTATAACAATTCCTGATTCAGTTGTCAGCATGGGAAATGCTGTGTTTTCTGATTGTACAAATCTCGAAAGCATAACAATCGGTGACTCGCTTAGCGCTATAAAAAGTTATTCATTCTTTGGATGCGCCAAATTGAAAAGCATAACAATCGGTGACTCGGTTGTCAGCATAGGAAATTATGCGTTCCGTGATTGCAGTAGCTTAAAAAGTGTATTCTATGCAGGTACAGCCGATGATTGGCGCGAGATAGTAATAGGAATCAATAATGACGACCTTACCTCTGCCTCGCTTTACTATTACAGCGAGAGTGAGCCGACGGATGAGGGCAACTACTGGCACTACGTAGATGGCGAGGCTACTGTTTGGAATAGCGAAGATGAATAATAAAGTTAATTAAATAAGACAATGCGCCCTAAAGGATTACCTTCGGGGCGCTTTTCTTATAGATTGGCGCGCATTTTTGAGTGTTTAGTGGCAGGCGGAGACAAAAAATCATACGATGGAGTAGGATAAACCATAGGAGAAACGTATGATTTGGGTTGTTATTGGGTTAGCTATTCCGCTACTGGGGACTGCTCTTGGTGCGGCGATTGCGCTGGTGTGTAAAAGGGACATTGCAGGTAATAGGATTCTTATCGGGCTTGCGGCAGGGGCGATGCTTGCCGCTTCGGTGTGGTCGCTACTTTTGCCGTCGTTAGAAATGGGCAGGGGTAAGATATTACCCGAGTTTTTCCCTGCAGCCGTGGGTTTTATGGTGGGCGTTGCGGCAATGCTTTTCCTGGAAGCACAATTTTCTAAGGTTAAGCGTGGTGGTAGGCAGGGCAATATGCTGTTGCTTGCGATGACTGCTCATAACGTGCCCGAGGGTATGGCGGTGGGTGCCGTTTTTGCGGGACTGATTGCAGGTGGCGGCGAAATAACCTTGGCAACTGCCGTTTCGCTCAGCCTTGGCATAGCCCTGCAAAACGTGTCGGACGGTGCAATCGTCAGCTTACCGCTACTATCGTCGGGGTATAGCAAGGACAGGGCGTTTTGGCTTGGAACGCTGTCCGGCGCGGTCGAGCCGATTGCCGCACTCATTACCATAGCTTTGCACACGGTGGTGATTGCCGTCTTGCCGTATTTTTTATCGTTCGCGGCAGGGGCAATGATTTACGTTACCGCTCGCGAGCTTATTCCCGACCTAAAAGATGGCAAGGTGGGAATTTTGGGGCTTGCCGTGGGGTTTGTGCTGATGATGATTTTAGACTGCGCATTGTAAGGTGCAATTTGTTTGACCTAATGCGTCGCTTGTGATATAATTACAGTATGGAGGCGGCGCGATGAGCATAGCACTTGTTACTAACGGATTTTTTTTAAACGACAAAACGGAGGAGATTCGCCGTCTTTTGGCGGATGGATTTTCGAGTCACGGTGTGCGCCCCATTCAGCTGCGTAACAGCGAGCTTTATGCCGATGTGACGGAACGCTTGGCGGGGGTGGACACCGTTCTTTTTTGGGATAAGGACGTTTTGCTTGCGCGCCGCATAGAGGCGATAGGTAAAAAAGTAATAAATTGCAGTGCGGCACTTGAGCTTTGCGACCATAAGGGCAAGAGTGCGGTTGCTTTGGCTAACGCAGGAATAGATATGCCAAAGACTATTGTTGCCCCATTTACATACCAAAATATTGGCTACACCTCGCTCGATTTTTTGTCCGAGGTGACTAAAGCACTGGACTTTCCCATAGTGGTCAAGGAGTGTCACGGCTCGTTCGGTCAGCAGGTTTATCTTGCAAAGGACTATGGCGAGCTATGTAGAATTGTGACAAAAACAGCGGCACGTCCTATTATTTTTCAGCAATATATTGAGTGCGGAAGCTCCGATCTGCGCTTGCAGGTTGTGGGTGACCGTGTGGTTGCGGCAGTAAAAAGGACAAGCCAAAACGGCGATTTTAGGGCAAACGCAACGCTTGGCGGCATAATGACCGATTATAAGCCTACGGCTGACGAAATTGAGCTTGCCTTGGCGGCGGCAAGGGCTGTAAAGGCGGAAATTGCCGGTGTGGATATTTTGCCCGGGGACAAGCCGCTATTGTGCGAGGTCAATGCAAACGCGCATTTCAAGCGATTGATGGATGCAACGGGGGTAGACGTGGCGAGCATAATTGCCGAGTACGTTATAGATAGGGTATGAGAGGAATAATAGTTTATAACGAGCAATCGCTTAGAAAAAACGGCTTTTTTGCAAGCAAGCTTAAGGCGGAGCTTTCTGCCCTTGGTGCTGAGGTTGAGGTCGTTACCGCCTTGCCCGAATACACACCCGACTTTGCGGTTATGCGAGTGTATGACGAAGGTATAAATGCAAGCTTAGACAGTCTTGGCGTCCGCACCTTCAATACCTCTACGGTGGCGGCAATTTGCAACGATAAGTGGAAAACGTACGAATTGCTTAAGAAAAATGGCATACCCGTTGCGCCCACAGTAAAAGCCGAAAATGCGGACAAAATGACCTTTCCGTGTGTGGTAAAGGCAAGGCACGGACACGGCGGTAGCGAGGTGTTTTGGGCGGAAAACGAATATACGTTTGCAGAAATTAAAGCAAAAATGACGGATTTGGCGATTGTCCAGCCCCCTGTCGGTAAGCGTGGTAAAGACCTTAGAGTGTATGTACTGAATGGCGAGCCGATGGTAGGGATGCTTAGAAGCAGCGACAAGGATTTTCGCTCTAACTTCAGCCTTGGTGGAAGCGCGTCAAGGTACGAGCTTAGCAAGACCGAGGAGCAGCTTGTAAAAAAGGTTGCTTCCCTTATATCTGCCGACTTTGTGGGCATAGATTTTTTTCTTAGTGATAGCGGCTTGATTTGCAACGAGCTTGAGGACGTGGTGGGATGCCGAATGGTATACACGTACACCGACATAGACATTATAAAAAAATTTGCCGACCACATAGTTTGTGCGGTAAAGATGGGCAAAAACGCTTGAAAAAATTTTGACAAAGTATTAGAATAGTATAAGAGGTGAATTATGGTAAAACACATTGTTATGTATAAGCTTAAAGACAGAAGCAACGCCGACGAAATGATTGCAAGATTTTTGTCAATGCGTGGTAAAATCGACGTTCTTCGCAGTCTTCATGCAGGCAAGGATGAAATCAAGAGCGCTCGCGCATACGACGTTGCGCTTGTTTGCGAGTTCGATTCGCTCGAGGATCTTAACATTTACGCTGAGCACCCCGTGCATTTGCCTGTTAAGGAGTACGTGCATTCGGTTATAGCCGAGGCTCATTCGGTAGATTTTATTGAGTAGTTGCGCCATTTATTAAGGAGTAAAATTATGGTAAACAGATTGCTTAAGGATATTCAAAGGTCGTATACCCCCTTTCACGCCGTAGACGTTGCCGCTAAGTATTTGGACGAGGCGGGCTTTACTCGCATTCGCGAGGACGAGGCGTGGAGCGTAAAGCAGGGTGGCAAATATTACGTTACAAAAAACGATACCGCGTGCGTGGCTTTCGTGGTAGGCGGTCAGCCGTTCAATATCGTTGCGGCACATACCGACAGCCCGTGCTTCAAAATTAAAGCTAAGGCTTCGACCACCGTTGCACAGTTCTGCAAGCTCAACGTAGAGGGCTATGGCGGAGGCATTTATTCGACTTGGCTTGATCGCAAGCTTGGTATCGCCGGCAGAATTATTGTTAAGACCGAAAAGGGAGTTAAGCCCATTTTGGTTGAGGGTGGCATTACGGTGATGATTCCCAATCTTGCTATTCACCTTAACCGCGGAGTAAACGAAGGTGTGGCAATCAACCCTCAGCGTGATATGTCCCCGGTTATTGCAGGCGGTTCGCTTACTATGGAAGAGCTTTTTGCTTCGCAGGCAGGTGGAAACAAGATTCTCGACTACGACCTTTTCCTTTACGTAAAGGAAGAGCCGTACTTCTTCGGCGCAGACAATAGCCTTATTGCTTCGTCCAGACTTGACGACCTCGAGGGAGCATTTGGAGGCTTGTACGCAATCGCGCAGGCAAAGCCGACCTCGACAGCGGTACTCGCACTTTTCGACAACGAGGAAGTAGGTAGCGCAACCAAGCAGGGAGCAGGCTCGACCTTCCTTGCAGATACGCTTCGTAGAATCAGCCTTAATTTGGGAAGAAGCGAGGAACAGCACATTATGGCGCTTGCTCAGTCCATGATGGTGTCGATGGATAACGCGCACGGCAAGCACCCCAACCGCCCCGACCTTAGCGATCCGACCAACGAAATCGTGCTTGGCGGAGGCATCGTAATCAAGCACCACGCAAATCAGCACTATACGACGGACGGTCTTAGCTCGGCTATAATCAAGAGCGTTTTCGAGGGAGCAGGCGTAAAGTATCAAGATTTTTATATGCGTAGTGATTTGCGCTGTGGCGGAACGTTGGGCGCAATTTCGTCCTCGCAGGTTTCGATAAACAGCGTGGACATCGGTCTTGCACAATGGGCAATGCACTCGGCAGTAGAAAGCGCATCGGCCGGCGATTTTGATCAGCTTGTAAACGGTCTTACGGCATTCTATAACGCCACAGACCTATAAAAAAGGCGCTAAATGACAATAATACGTAATGACGTATTGGCGTTTTTTGGTTAATAAGTAATAAATTTTAATGGAGATATAAAAATGAGTGAATGTACACATGATTGCAGTACGTGCGGCGAAAGCTGCAGCAGTAGACAGACAGCACAGGATGCAATAAGTAAGGAGCTTACCAACCATCACAACAATATCAAGCGCGTGATTGGCGTAGTAAGCGGCAAGGGTGGCGTAGGCAAGTCGATGGTGACATCGCTTCTTGCGGTTGAGATGGCGCGCCGTGGCTTTAGATGCGGAATTATCGACGCTGATATTACCGGACCCAGCATTCCCAAGGCGTTTGGCATTAAGGAAAAGGCAACCGGCGACGAGAATTTCTTGATGCCGCCCGTAACTAAAAGCGGTATTCCCGTGATGAGCGTAAACCTCTTGCTCGAGGACGAAACCGACCCCGTTGTTTGGCGCGGTCCCGTTCTTGCGGGTGTTGTAAAGCAGTTCTGGAAGGACGTCGTATACGGTGAGGTAGACTATATGTTCGTGGACATGCCTCCAGGAACAGGTGACGTACCCCTTACCGTTTATCAGTCGCTTCCCATCGACGGTATAATCATCGTTACATCGCCGCAGGATCTCGTTAGCATGATCGTAGGTAAGGCTATTAAGATGGCTAAGCTTATGAATGTGCCTGTAATCGGTCTTGTGGAGAACTTTGCTTATGCGCTTTGTCCCGATTGCGGCAAGAAGATCGAGGTGTTCGGCAAGAGCCATCTTGAAGAAACTGCGGCAACCTTCCGTTTGCCCATGCTTGCAAGGCTTCCCATCGATACCAAGCTTGCAGCTCTCGTGGACGAGGGCAGAATAGAGGAAGCAAGCGTGCCCGAGCTTAAAGCGGCGCTTGACCTTTTGACTCAGCTTGCAAAATAACTAAATCAGTCCTCCCTTAACAAAGGGAGGATTATTTAAGTAGATACGTGGAGTCAAAATGTGACCTACGTATCAGCGTTTTTACTGCAAAAGCGAAATTTATTATTGACAAAGGATAAATAATGATAACGGATTTGACACAGGGCAAGCCGTCCAAAATGCTGTTTAATCTTGCTTTGCCGATGGTAATAAGCATACTTTTTCAGCAGCTGTATAATCTTGTAGACTCGGTTATTGTCGGAAGATTTGTGGGCGGCAACGCGCTATATGCAATAGGCTCGTCGTTTTCGCTGACGATGATATTCTTAGCTGTGGCTACCGGCTCGAGCGTGGGTATAACGGTCGTTGCGGGTAAGTTTTTTGGCGCAAAAAAATATGCCGACCTAAAAACTACGGTAAGCACCACGTTTATCGGAATGTTTTTTGTGTCTATCTTCTTTACGATAGCAGGCGCTTTGCTTGCAAAACCTATCTTGGCGCTTTTAGGCACACCCGACTACATAATGGAAGATGCGGTAACGTACTTGCAGATTTTCTTCTACGGACTGCTCTTTATATATATGTACAACGTGGTCAGCGGCGCGTTTGCGGCAGTAGGCGACAGCAAAACATCGCTGGTCTTTTTGATAATCTCGTCACTGCTTAACATCGGACTCGACTTACTTTTTGTGTGCGTGTTCAGAATGGGGGTAGCCGGCGCGGCTTGGGCAACGCTTATTTCGCAGGCTGTGGCGGCAATGCCGGCATTGTTTGTTTTGTATCGCAGACTAAGCAAGCTGGAAAGCGAAAGTGCGCCGTGGTTTAGCCTTACGCATTTGCGTATAGTTTTGCGTGTTGCGATTCCAAGTATGGTTCAGCACGCCATAGTGTCGCTGGGCAACCTATTTATTCAGGGCAGAGTAAATTATTTTTCGACCGACAACGAGGCGGTGGGCACGGCGTATACTGCGGCGATCAAGCTTAATACCGTGGCGATCAACTGCTTTGTTACAATAGGCAACGCGGTAAGCAGCTTCACTGCTCAAAACCTCGGAGCGGCTCAGCCCGACCGTGTCAAAAAGGGATGCTGGGCTGGCATATTTATTTCTGTTTGCGTAGCGCTCCCCATAGTTCTAATATATATGCTACTCGGCGACGGCGCCTTAAAGCTGTTTATGACCGAAAGCACGAGCAGCAATATTGACGAGGTTATAAGAATCGGTAGAGAATTTCTTAACATTATATCGCCGTTCTACCTTATTATTCCCATCAAAATAGTAATGGACGGCGTGCTGCGTGGCGGCGAACGTATGGCAGAGTTCTTGACCTCAACTTTCTCCGACCTCGTTCTTCGAGTAATATTTGCCTACATACTCACCATCTTTACTCCGCTAAAAGAAGCCGGTATTTGGTGGGCGTGGCCGATTGGCTGGGTAATATCCGTCGCAATTTCGCTTGTTTTCTACCTTGTGGGCAAGTGGCAAGGAGCGACAAAGGTAAATGACAGCAAACAATCCAAGGCAGAATAAAAATACAAAAAACAAGCATACGGTGTCGACTTATTTGATTATAAGTCGACATTTTTTATAATAAATCAACTGCAAAAAATATGTATAATCGCATAAAGAGGTATTTTATGCGTAACAAAATTTTTATGTACGTTTGCTTTGCAGTTGTAATTCTGGTGCTTTCCTTTGCGGATTTTATGGACGTTTCGCCGCTTGGGGTGGGTGCTCTTATTGCCGCGCTTGTGCTAAGGCTAAACGTACCCATTTTGTCGCTTTTTTTGGTGCTGAGTGGATTAATAAAATTTTCGTGGCTAAATCTGGCGTACAATGGGGTGGCGGCTCTCTTGCTGTCAGGCGTGTGGCTTTTAGATAAAAAGGTTGGATTACGTGACTTATATTTGGTGCTGACTGCATTTGTTGCACAGCTTGGACTTGTCATTGCAGGCATTGTTATAAAGTGCAGCATGGTCGCCGTAGTTGTAAGTGTGTTTTTGTCATTGGTTTTTGCTTTTTTATGTTACAGCGTTGGTATTCCTATAATCAAAAATAAGCTTAAATACAAGCTTCTCGACAGCGAAATCATCTCGGGCGGTATAGTTACCGTAGCGTTTGCTTATGGGCTTGCGAGTATTCCGATTCCTTTCCCGATTGTAGTAGTAGCTTTTGCGGTTGCCGTGCTTACAGCCGCTAAGATATTTGGCGGAGGTGCGCTTGGACTTGGATTGTGCTTTGCGCTTGGATATGCACTCAGCGGTGGAGTAGAGCTGGTTGGCGCATTTGCGCTTATGTCGCTTATGTCGTTGATGTTCATTCCCGCGCCGCGCGTGCTGTCGGTGCTTTCGCTTATTATGGCATTTATAATGTATACCTTTTTCTTCAATGTTGTACCTGACAGGGCTTGGATGTGGCTGGTTGCTATAGCTGTTGGCGGCGGTGCGTATATGGCAATTCCTAAGACGACGATAGCAAGGGCAGTGGAATTTTTTAGGCCAAACGGCAGAAAGGTGCTCCGGGCAATGATAAACCGCAACCGCGTTGCCGTAGGCGTAAAGCTTCGTTCGGTCAGCGATGTATTTGCGGGAATGAGCATGACCATGCTAAGCGACAATGTTTCGGTTAGCGATGCCGACGTAAATATTCTTAAGGAAGAGCTTGTGGGTAGGGTGTGCGCGCTGTGCCGCAAGCATGAGGTGTGCGCGGCGGCAGGGATTATGGCAAACGTGGGCACCGTTATGGAATGCGCCATTGACAGCGGCAGAGCAACGGTTGCCGAGCTTCCCGACAGTATAAAAAGCAGTTGCATAGCGATTGCGCCTCTAATATCGACCTCTGCCGAGCTTGCCGAAGGGTTTACGAGGCGGCTTAACGAGTTAAAAACGCTTAGTAGTGCAAAAAAAATGGTGGGCTCGCAGCTTAGGGGGATATCTGATATCTTGGCTTCACTTGCGGTCAAGGAGGCTGAGCCACTTCGCTTTGACGAGGGGTTAGAGCGCAAAATCGCCGAGGAGCTTACGTATCGCGCTGTGGTGACGTCCGAGGCGCTTGTTACGGGCGGAGCTTCTCCGTGCGTTATGCTGACGGTGCTGAGCGAAACGGTTAACAAGGACGTTATAAGGGTGGTGCTAAAAAAAATGCTGGGTGTGCCTTTCGCAATTACAAAAACCGAAAAAAGTGAGCTTTCGGGTTGGACGGTTGTTTATGCTCAGACAAAGCCCAAGTTCGACGTTGTATTTTCGGTGTGCGGGTGTGCCAAGGACAAAAGCGGCGTAAGCGGAGATACACACTCTTTTGTGAAAATAGACGAGCGCAGATTTTTGATGGCGGTGTGTGACGGAATGGGTAGCGGCGAGCGTGCCAACGAGTTTTCGGCGGCGACCATCGGACTGATAGAGAACTTTTATAAGGCAGATTTTGGGCATGCCTTGGTTCTAAGCAGTGTCAACAGCTTTTTGTCGCTTTCAGCTGAGGAAATTTACAGTGCGGTGGATATAGTGGTGGTGGATCTCGAAAGCGGTACGTGCGATATTATAAAGATAGGTTCGCCAACAAGCTTTATAAAAACCAAGGACAGCGTTTTGAGGGTGGAGGGAGAGTCGCTTCCCATCGGCGTTTTGGAGGAAATGAAGCCCACTATCGTAAGCTATCCCCTTAAGGGCGGCGAAACGGTAGTGATAACTACCGACGGTGCGGTAGACAGCTATCCGCCCGATGGGCTTGCAGACGTTATAAACAACGGTAGTAAGCTACCCGACGAGCTGTGTAAAACGGTGGTAAACGGTGCGATAAAAAACACGGGCGCTCCGTGTGACGATATTACCGTTGCCGCCTTTCATATTTTTGAAAGCATGTAGCTAGGTTGACAAAACGGCATATCTGTCGTATAATATACGCAAACATAAAAGAGGTGAAATATGGGCGTAATAGCAGGAGTAGATATCGGCGGGACAAAAACAAAAATCGGTATAATGGCGGATAAGCTTGTAAGCACGGTGATTGATACGCCTAAAGATGCACAAAAGCTTATAGACGTTATTGCAAAAACGTTACAGAGCTTTGAATATAATATAGATTCCGTAGGAGTAGGCGTGCCCGGTGCTGTGGATGAGTGCGGCAGGGTAAGCTACATGCCCAACCTAGGTTTTCGCGATTTTGATATTGCTTCGCCTCTTTCGCAAAAGGTGAGAGCAAGGGTATTTGTTATCAACGATGCAAATGCGGCGGCTTTAGCCGAGTGTCAAGACGGCGGCTTTACCGATGCGGTTATGCTAACTCTCGGCACAGGGGTAGGCGGCGGAGTAGTGATGGGCGGAAAGGTTTTCGATGGCAAATTCGGCAAGGCGGCAGAGCTTGGACATATTATTATAGACGTTGACGGCAAAGTGTGCGGCTGTGGCAATCGCGGCTGCTTGGAGGCTTACGCTTCGGCTTCGGCGCTCATACGGCGAGCAAAGGAAGAAATGGAAAAAAACAAGCACTCGGCTTTGTGGAAGCTTTGCGGCGGCATAGACAATGTTGACGGTGCGGCGGTGTTTGCGGCAGCAAAACAAGGGGACGTATCTGCAAAATCCGTACTAAGCGAGTACATAAGGTATTTGAGTATAGGTGTTGTAAACGTTTGTAATATTTTTAGACCTCAAGCAGTAATTATAGGTGGGGGAATAAGCAATCAGGGAGAAGATTTGCTTGAGCCGCTTCGTGTCGAGTGTGAAAGACTTAATTACGGCTACGTGGGCGCACACAAGCCTGTTTTGCTCGCGGCAAAATTGGGCGCGCTTAGTGGAATGTATGGCGCAATAGCGTTTGCAAAAAGCAAGTTAAGCGAGGCGCAAACAAGAAAATTATCATAAAATACCCTAATTAGGGCAGCTGTTAGGGCGAAGACAGTTGCTTTTGATTAAGTTATATGATACAATAGTATAGTAAGGGTATCAACCTAAAACTGACGGCTGATATAGCCGACAAGGAGGCGGTATGGGCAAAGTATTGATGTCTAAAATAAAGGAAGCGTTGTTTTCCGTTTTGCCTGTTGCCGCAATAGTACTTATTATGTCATTCACTCCGCTTGTGGAAGTAAATTCTCGGGAGCGAATGATTTTTATTTTGTCTGCACTTTTTTTGGTGCTTGGCATAGGATTGTTCAATCTCGGAGCAGACCTAGCTATGACTCCTATGGGCGAAAACGTGGGCGTAGGTCTTACCAAGTCCAAAAAGCTCAGCCTTCTTTTGGTCGTTTGCTTTATTATGGGTGTGCTGATTACGGTTGCCGAGCCCGATCTGTCGGTGCTTGCCGAGCAGGTTGGCGCGGTTATCAACAGCACCTTGCTTATCGTCACGGTAGGCGTTGGCGTAGGACTGTTTTTGCTCATTGCAATCTTAAAAATTGTATTCAAGGGTGACCTTTCGGCACTGCTTATATTCTTCTATCTTATGCTTTTTGCAATAACGACGATGCTTATCGAAAGCGGCAACGGCAGTTATTTGCCGCTTGGCTTTGATTCTGGCGGTGTAACAACGGGGCCCATAACCGTACCGTTTATAATGGCGCTTGGCGTGGGCGTTGCGGCAACGATAGGCGGCAAAAAGTCCAAAGAAAACAGCTTCGGTCTTGTTGCGCTTTGCTCGATAGGTCCCATTCTTGCCGTAATGATGCTTGCACTCACCTCATCGGGCTCGCCCATTTACGAGCTTCCTGCCGAATCTTACTCGTTTGGTACGGAGGTGAGTGCTGTGATTCTTCACTCACTTAAGGCGGTGGCTCAAGCACTTGGGCTTATCGTTCTGTTCTTCTTTGTTTTGCAGTTTACGGTGCTAAAGCTTCCGCGCAAAAAAATCATACAAATTATAGTGGGTATAGTTTATACCTTTGTGGGACTTGTTATGTTCCTTTCGGCGGTAGAAATCGGCTTTATGCCCATGGGCTTCAAAATCGGTCAGCAGATTGCCAATAGCGGCTCAGCCGTGCTGATTGTATTTGGCTTTATCATCGGTCTTGTTGTCGTGCTTGCGGAGCCTGCCGTTCACGTCCTAAACAATCAGGTCGAGGAGATAACGGGTGGAGCTGTCAAAAAGCGATCTATGCTTATTGCATTGTCGGTGGGCGTGGGTGTGTCTATTGCGCTTGCTATGATACGAATCGTGTACCGCTTTTCACTTTTGTATTACGTTATTCCGGGCTATTTGATTTCGCTGGGACTGTCGTTCTTTGTGCCCAAAATTTATACGGCAATAGCGTTCGACTCGGGCGGAGTAGCAAGCGGACCGCTGACGTCCAGCTTTATTTTGCCGCTTGCCATTGGTGCTTGCGAGGCACTTTGCGGCGTAAGCGAGGTTATGAGCTTTGCATTTGGCGTAGTTGCTCTCGTTGCCATGACGCCGCTTATTACCATTCAGGCGCTCGGCTTTAGGGCTGTTGTCACCGAAAAGGTTCACAAAAAGCTTACCATGCGCAGAATTTTGCGTGCGGACGACGAGCAAATCATCAACTTTATGTAAGGAGGGTGACTGTGGAAAAAAACACCAAAAAATTCAAAATAAAGCGTGCTACGCCCAAGCCCGCCGAGCATAAGGTTGCAAAGCTTGAGCTTCTTGTGACCGTAGTAAACAGGGCAAAGGGTGAATTTTACGCCGATCTTATTCAATCATTTGATGTCAATATGCAGCTGTTTTGCCTTGGCAAGGGTACGGCAAGAGCAGAGGTGCTGCGCTACCTCGGCCTTGCAGATACGCAAAAGGCTGTAATTTTCAGCGTGATACGCAAGGATAAGGTGGAAAATGCGCTTTCGGTGCTTGGCGAAAAATTTAACACCATAAAAAACGGCAAGGGAATAGCATTTACCGTGCCTATGAGCAGCATTATCGGAGTAGCAATTTACGGATTTTTGAGTGATAACCGCGATACGGTTAGGGAGGACAACAATGGATAACAAGCACGAGCTTATTCTTTGCATAGTAAACGCAGGCTTTTCGGATACCGTTATGGACGTAGCGTACGAATGCGGCGCTCGCGGCGGAACGGTAATTCAGGCGCGTGGCACAGCTAATAAGGAGGCAGAGCAGTTTTTCAAAATCACCATCGAGCCCGAAAAGGAAATGCTTATGCTGGTTGTGCCGTCTACAATCAAGGATACAATTTTGCATGCTCTTTACCGCCAGGTGGGACTCAATTCGCCCGGCCACGGCATAGCCTTTTCGCTTCCTATCAACAACGTGGTGGGACTTGCCGCGGACGGACATATCTTGGATAAGCAAGAGGACGAAAAGGACGAATAGCACAAGAAGTTTAAAAGCATACTCTTGAGGCAAATATGCAAGCGTTTAAAAAGCTGGTTGATTAAGCGAGCAAAAAAACAAACATACGTATATAAAAAACGGTGTCTATTTTTGATGGACACCGTTTTATGTTGTTAATAAGGTAATAGCGCTTGATTTTTGTTTGCCGTTTTCAAAAGCCGACCGTAGAGTAGGTTGGCAAGGTGTGACAAGTTTACAAATTTTAAAAAACGCCTATTGACAGTGTGATAAATGTATGGTAAAATATACATTAGTTAGTAATAAAATATATAGAGGTAGAACCATGAAAAAGATATTGACCTTGATAGGGCTTATGATAATAGTAGCTTGCTCGGTAATGATAGTGTCGTCTTGCGAAAATACCGATTGGGGAGAGGGTGACGGCGACCCCAGCTTGCTTGAATTTGAGCTGTCCGAGGACGGAACGTACTACTCCGTAGCAGGAATCGGCGACTACGTAGGCACACATTTGGTTATCCCCGAGGAGTATAAGGGACTGCCCGTGAAGGAGATTAGACGCGGAGTTTTTTCTGCTAGTTTCCTTACTATTGGAGACGAGAACAAAATTGAATTAGATGCTCCATGGCTTAAAGCAATAACAATAACAAACAATATTACAAAAATAGGATATGGGTCTTTTTCTGGTTCTAACATTGAACAAATAAATATAGGCAGTGGTATAAGTGCTATAGATAGAAGGGCTTTTACGGGAACAAATAATCTTAAGCAGATAAATGTAAGCAAAAAAAATCAAAGCTACATGACGAAGAAAGGAGTGCTGTACTCTAAGGATGGAAAAAAGTTAATAAAATACCCTGAGCAAAAAAAAGATTCGTCGTTTAGAACGCCATACAAGGTAATCGATATAGAAGAGTATGCGTTTGTGGGTGCTGTTAATCTTAAAAAGGTAAAGATAGGAAACAATGTAATTAGCATAGGAGAATTTGCCTTTTTTACTACAAGCATAGAGGAAGTAAAAATATCGGATAGCGTGGAGACGGTTGGATTGGGCGCATTTGAGCAATGCAAACAGCTTAGTAAAGTAAAGTTAGGAAGTGGACTTACTGAAATTGCGCAGGAAGCGTTTGCAAGTTGTCATAAATTGAAAGAGATTGTCATTCCAAAAAACATAAAAACAATTAGGGCGGCCGCACTTTGCAGTGGTCAATTAAGCAAAATATTTTTTGATGGGACAGAGACAGAGTGGAATGAAGTTTACCTTGATACAAAGCTTTATGGTATTATGGGCAAAATTGATGAATGTCCTCCTTTTTTTGAAACTACTCAAGTATATTGTTATAGCAAAGAAAAGCCAAGTAACGATGGCAACTACTGGCGATATGTGTTTGGTGTACCAACTGTTTGGAAGAACTAACGAGTGCGGTGTTTTATAAAAACATATATGGAACAGTTTTTAAAAAATATTTACAAATAGGGAAACTTAAGAGCAAAAACACTGATATATAGTAGATAAAAAAGGAGGTAAAAAATGAAAAAGAAAATTATTATTCCTATAGTGGCGGTAGTTTTGGTGGTAGTTATAGCCATATTGGGCGTCAATATTTATAACGGGCGCATTCCGTTTAATTACAAATTAGACGTAAATTCAAGAGCTTATCTTCAAGCATATTATTTAGAAGAAAATACGGTACGTGGGGCTTATTACCAAAACCCTGACTATACCGGTGGGGAGGGTCAATATCAATTTTATCAGGATAAGACATCACCAAAAACGATAACAACGATTATCACAGATGAAGAATCCTTTAATCAAATTTTTAAAGAAAATTATTTGGATATAAGCTTTGATAAAGAGATGGTAATATTGCACGTTTTTGCTAGCAGCGATCCTGCCAATGAATATAAGATTACTAAAATGACTTTGGATAAAGAAGATGTGTTAAGAATAGATTACAAGCTTAAATTAACTGATAAAAAAGGCGGAGCAATGCCCGGTGCGATTTGTTTTTTGGTAAAAATGAAAAAAACAGACGTTAAGGCTGTAGAGTTTGTTGAACAAAGATAAAGGGAGAAAGAATATGAGAAAGAATAAATCATTAAGAAATATAATTGGACTTGCTTTTATAATTACGCTATTTTTTGTTGGTTATATAGGTGTTAAAAATTGTAATGTTTATGCGGATACTATAAATGAAGAGTTCTTTTTTAGCCAGGTAGGACAAAATGAAAGCAATGAAATAAGCAAATACAAAAATATAATAGAAGATTTTGTTAAACCTGTTTTTGGGGATAAAAAAGTAAGCTCTTGTGAGTACGCATATAATTTGGACGATAGCGCAGATTATATATTTGTTGAATTTGAAAACGGTGGATATGCAATATATTCTAAATATACAATGGAAATTTTAGAGTATAGCTTGTATGGTAGCTTACCCTATCAAGATAGCATGGATAAAAAATATTATGCGGGACCATCGAATTATTTGCACAAAAGCGACAATCAATTATACAATACACTTTCGGGTGAAAGGATAGATATGGTTGAGTCAGAAAAATTAGCCTTTGCTCAGCAAACCAGAAGCGCTACCGGCAACGAAGCAGAGCTGAATTTTGACGTAGAATTAATTAATGAAACAGAAATAAATCAAGTTGAAACAAATGAGGTTGTAATGTCAGAGGCTGCCTCACCTAAAATGGATGAAGACAATTTAATTGCTGCATCAACGGAAGCCGGGTATTTAATTCCTAATTATAATTATTTTATTTGTAGACCTACAATCGGAAATAATAGCGAGGGTGGCATATATGGAAATGGAAATTCGGGAACATGTGGACCTATAGCTGCTCAGCTTCTTTTGGGGTATCATAATTATTATACACATAGAGGAATTATTGAAGATAGATTCTTAAATGGGTATAGTGATCAAGAAAATGCAGTGACAATTCCCTATGCAAATCCTAATCATTGTTCTGATCCATACAGTATGACAAATCTAACTACAGGAACAAGAAGCGAAGACACGGGAGATAACAGTTTTTATTCAGAAATGGTGACTCGCATTATGGAGCCTAATACACATGGGGCAAGTCACGAAAAAGTTAAAAGCGGAATAGAGGAATATTTAAGTTATCGGTTATCTTCAAGTGAATTTTCTGTTAATTATGAGGAGAAAGATTGGTGGTTTGGTTACTCGCCTATTGATTTTTCTATAATAAAAGAGGAATTGGATTCTGGCAGGCCTATAATCATAAGTACGGATTCAGATTTAGGTGCCAATAATCATTATGTTGTGGGATATGGGTATCAAAGTTATACATATCCCGACGGTAGTGGTACATATAATGGCTATGTTGTTCATATGGGGTGGAAAAGGGAGAATAAGAATTATGAGAGTATTTGGATAAATTCAAGTTGGTGCAATGGATATGTTTCATTGGCGATAAACCATACACATAATTATAATATCATAAAGACATACAGTCACAAAATTGATGACGAAAATGATGACAAAATTGACGAAAATATTTTTATTGAACTTAAATGTGGAGAATGCGGGCATAGGACATTAGATAATAATTATTTGATAAATGAAGAGGGTATAATAACAGGACATAGGAATACTGTGAAAAATTCATTAGATATACCTGCAGAAATAGACGGTATAGCGGTTACAGGAATAGGCGCAAATGCTTTTGAAAATTGTGCAAACGTAACGAGCATAACCTTACCATCCGGGCTGCAGAGCATAGGAGATTATGCATTTAATGGGTGTAGTAGTGCAATGAGTATAACCTTACCGCAGGGGTTGGAAAGCATAGGTAATTATGCATTTAATGGATGCTATAGTATAACGGAGCTTGATTTGCCAAATAGCGTACAAAGTATAGGAAATTATGCATTTAACGGTTGTAGTATTATTACCGAGTTAACCTTGCCCAGCGGTTTGCAAAGTATAGGTAATTTTGCGTTTGGCGGTATTGGAATAACGTCGATACGAATTCCTGCTTCCGTAACGAATATTGGGAATGGAGCGTTCTTTGGCGCAACCTTTAGTGAAATAGTAATAGAAAGTGGCAACACAAGCTTTAGACAAGGCGTAAATGCTATTTTCAGAGAGTCGAATAAAACCCTAATAGCGGCATTAGGCTCGTGTCAAATTCCTGATGATACGGCTATAATTGGAAGCGGGGCATATTTAGGCACGGCAATAGAGGAAATCACAATACCCGCAAGTGTAGTAACAATAAATAACGGAGCTTTTTGGAATTGTGAGAATTTGACAACAATATGGCTAATGAGAACTGCCGAATTGGGGACTACCGTAATATGGGATATGTATAGTGGAGAAATAACAGATGTGTATCCCAGCTTAGAGGGTATTATTGCTCCTGACTTAGAAAGCTATATTGAATATGAGCGTTTTTCTTTGATGATGGGAAATTTAAGTGGGTACCTTACCTGTGACCCGGGACCGTTCAGGTATGAAAAGTCGCTTCTTGGAACGTATACAATAAGCAAGGGTGAGGGTGAATTGGTAGGAGATATAGTAATTCCGGCAGCCTTTAACAATAAGCCTGTAGTTAAAATAGCAGATTTTGGGTTTAGCGATTGTGATCAATTGACATCAGTAGTTATAACGCCAAACATGCTAACGGATATAGGAGACAATGCGTTTTATCATTGTGATTTGCTGTATTCGGTTCAGATGCCGGACAGAGTAAGTAACATAGGAGAAAATGCGTTTGCTTATTGCGGCTCATTACATTCCATACAAATACCAAGCAGTATAACGAGCATAGGAGATGGCGCGTTTGCAGAATGCTATATGTTGTCGTATGTTTATTTGCCCGAAAACGTTGTTGACATAAACGATGGGGTATTTGCAAATTGCAACAATTTGTATGGCATTATAGTGCCTAACAAAGCAGCTACATACAACGGCTATGTTGAGCAATTCAGCGACACAGACCTAAAAAACATGGTGCAATGCGAGAAAAACGGACTTGATTTTGTTGCGTACGGTGGTTATGGCTTTGAAGTCAAGCGTGGTAATGAGGCGCTTGTGGGTGAGATAGTAATACCAAGCACATACAATGGCTTGCCTGTTGTTGGTGTAGCAAATAATGGCTTTAAAAATTGTACGCAAATAACCTCTGTGATTCTTCCGTCCACAGTAGAAGGCATAGGGGCGTATGCATTCAGCGGATGCAGTAATCTTACGTGGGTGGAGATGCCCGAGGGGTTAATTGGTATAAGTGAGTATGCATTTGCAAATTCGGGCATAGAGGACGTGGTTTTGCCGAGTAGTCTGTGGGCTATAGAAAGCTACGCTTTTGCTAACTGCGACAATCTTGGAGTGGTGGCGATATTGCGACCGGTAGATGCCGGATTGATAATGATGACGGCAGAGGCATTTAGCGGAAGCAATAACGTTTGCTTTGTCGTATTTAACGAGGACAGCTACTATGGGTACTACGACTATTTTGTATCGTTAGGCGCGCTTAACTATGCGGAGTGGCTACAGTTTATAATGTATTTACCGACATTTTAGGCGGAGTTAGTTTTATGACAAAAAAAAGCAAGAGGTTTTACTCTTGCTTTTTTTGCGGTAATAAGCTTCGCAGTATTGCGAATATTTGCGGTATATTTGCTAAGTTATGCCTTGCCGTTGCTGCCCAACACGTTTACAATCTTGTGTCTTACGCATTCGGTAATAAGGCTTCTTGCGGGTCCGATATACTGTCTCGGGTCGAAGTGAGCAGGATTTTCTGCAAGGTGCTTTCTGATGGCAGCCGTGCAAGCAAGACGAAGGTCGGAGTCGATGTTGATTTTGCATACAGCCATCGAAGCAGCCTTACGAAGCATATCCTCGGGAACGCCCTTTGCACCCGACATAGTGCCGCCGAACTCGTTGATAATATTTACGTATTCGGGGATAACCGAGCTTGCGCCGTGCAATACGATGGGGAAGTTGGGAAGACGCTTTTCGATTTCCTCAAGAATATCGAAGCGGAGCTTTGCTTCACCCTTAAATTTATATGCGCCGTGCGAGGTGCCGATTGCAATAGCAAGGCTGTCAACGCCGGTCTTAGTAACAAATTCCTCTACCTGGTCGGGATCGGTATAGCTGCTGTCCTCCTTGCTAACGTTTACGTCGTCCTCTACGCCTGCAAGTCTGCCAAGCTCAGCTTCAACAACAACGCCGTGGTCATGAGCGTACTTTACAACCTCGCTGGTGATGCGGATATTTTCGCTAAGAGCATACTTGGAAGCATCGATCATAACGGAAGTAAAGCCGTCTTTAATAGACTGAACGCAAATATCGTAGCTGTCGCCGTGGTCAAGATGCAAGCAGATGGGAAGACCGGAGTCCTCAACTGCAGCCTCTACAAGCTTGCGAAGATAGATGGGGCTTGCGTATTTACGAGCGCCTGCCGACACCTGCAAGATAAGCGGCGAGCGTTCTGCCTTTGCCGCCTCCATGATACCCTGGATAATCTCCATGTTGTTAACGTTAAACGCACCGATTGCATAACCGCCCTCATAGGCCTTTTTGAACATTTCGGTCGAAGTAACTAATGGCATAAAAATACCTCCAAAATTGATATATGTTTATTATACACTATAGTTATGCAAAAGTCACCCAAAATAAGGCAAAATTAAAAAATCTTTTTTCGGTTTTTTGTTTGACTTTATGGCAATAAATGGTTATACTGTAGGTATTATAATTCACAAGGAGTGATTTTATGAAGAATGTTAGAGTTGCCATAAACGGTTTCGGCAGAATTGGTCGTCTTGCTTTTAGACAGATGTTCGGTACAGAGGGATACGAGGTAGTTGCTATCAACAACCGCACCTTCGACCCCGGTATGCTTGCACACCTTCTTAAGTATGACTCGACTCAGGGCAGATATGCTCTTTGCAATAAGGTTAGCGTAGAAGGTGACAACCTTATTATCGACGGCAAAAAGATTAAGTTCCTCGCTGAGGCAGATGCAACCAAGCTTCCCTGGGGCGAAATGGATATCGACGTTGTTCTTGAGTGCACCGGCGCATATACCTCTATCGAGAAGGCTATGCAGCACGTTACCGCAGGCGCAAAGAAGGTAGTTATCTCCGCACCGGCTAAGGGAGATATGCCCACCATCGTTTACGGCGTAAACGAAAAGACCCTCAAAGCTTCCGACAAGGTTATTTCGGCTGCTTCCTGCACCACCAACTGCCTTGCTCCCATGGCTAAGGCTCTTAATGATCTTTGCCCGATTGACAAAGGCTTTATGACAACTATTCACGCATATACCGGCGACCAAAGCACGCTTGACGCTCCGCACAAGAAGGGCGACTACCGCCGTGCTCGCGCAGCTGCTTGCAACATTGTTCCCAACACCACCGGTGCTGCTAAGGCAATCGGTCTTGTTATCCCCGAGCTTAACGGCAAGCTTGACGGCGCAGCTCAGCGTGTGCCCGTAGCTACCGGCTCGCTCACCGAGCTTGTTGCTGTTGTTGACGGCGTAGTTACCGCAGAGCAGGTTAACGCTAAGATGAAGTCTGTTGCAAACCCCTCGTACGGCTACACCGAGGAGCAAATTGTATCGTCTGACGTTATCGGTATGAGCTATGGCTCGCTCTTTGATGCAACCCAAACCAAGGTTACCTCGTTCGGCAACAAGACCCTCGTTAAGGTTGTATCGTGGTACGACAACGAAATGTCCTACACCTGCCAGATGGTAAGAACCATTAAGTATTTCGCTCAGCTTTAATCTATAACAACTAAACAACGTAAAAAGCACTTGGTATGTTCCAAGTGCTTTTTTGCTGTGTCCATAATCTTTTTACGAGGCGTTGCTTGCAAAACGATAGTACGGTGTGAGGTTTTTGGGTGCAATGGGGGTACTATTGCTTATGAAGCTCTTTTCTTTTTAGGCGGCGAACACGGTTGATGTGCCGTTCGAAATCGCCGTTTGTTATAAGCTTTGCAAGCACGAGCTGCATATACGTAGGCACGGTGCACGAATAAAAGCCAAGCTGATTTTCGTACCTTTCGGCAAGGCGCTTGGGCAATACCATATATCCCACACGAATGGAGGGCGAGATGGTTTTGGAGAAGGTGTTCATATATATCACGTTGTCGTTTTGCGTGTGTGAAAAAAGAGTTTCCTCCGGCTTTTTGGATATCGAAAACTCCGATTCAAAGTCGTCCTCGATAATAAAGCGATTGCACTTTTGCGCCCAGCGCAGGTATTCATGGCGCTTCGAGGCAGAAGCTGTAACGCCGCTTGGATAGCTTCGGCAAGGCGATATGTGAAGAATATCCGCCGTACATTCTTTTAGAGCCGCGCTCGTAATGCCGTCGCCGCCAAGCTCAAGCTTTTGTATTTGAATTTCCGCCGCAGTATACACCTCCTCGATTTGCTTGTACGATGGAGATTCTATTGCGTACACAAGATTTCTGCCAAGAAGCTCGATAAGCAAGGTATAAAGATGCTCTGATCCTGAGCCGATTACTATTTGCGAGGTGCTTGCAATAATGCCTCGGCTTTGTGCAAGATAGAGGCGAATCGCGTTTCGTAGCTCGTTGCAGCCGAGGTTGGGCGAGCGCTCCAGTATGCCTTCGCCCAAGTCGCTTATCGTTGCGCGCATCGTCTTTGCCAATACCGAAAACGGGAAGTCGTACGAGGACTCGTTGCGACGAAACGGTAGGCTAAACGGGACGTCCTTAGCGGACGACGACACAAAGCCGTCGCTTTTACTAAAAATTACAAAATATCCGCTACGTTCCTTAGGCTCGATGTATCCCTCCTCGCAAAGAAGACCGTAGGCGTGCTCGACGGTTATCGTGCTTATGCCCGTTTCGGTAGAAACGACTCGCTTGGACGGAAGCTTGCTTCCCGTGGGGTAAAAGCCCCTTACGATATCGTCACGCACCTGCGTATACAGCTGAAGGTATGCCGGGGCTTTCTTATTTTCGTCAATTACGTATTTCATCTGGTTATATAATTTTCTCCTGTTTTGATTATTGCAATATTATCAGATTTATTATACACTATTATAGCAGATTTTGCAACAGGAGAAAGTAATGGAAAACGAACTTTTTTTACAAGCTAAGGCGGTTATGCAGGAGTTTGGCGTAAAGGCCAAGCTAAAAGCAGGCGATATCGTGGTGGTTGGTTGCTCGACCAGCGAAATAATCGGCTCGAAGATAGGTACCAACTCTAGCCCCGATACCGCAAAGGTAGTCTTTGAGGCAATTTACGAGTATATTACCGAGAATAAGTTGCAGCTTGCCGTACAATGCTGTGAGCATCTTAACCGTGCGATTATCGTCGAAAGAGATACCGTACCCAATGCCGAAACGGTCAACGTTATTCCGCAGCCCAAGGCGGGCGGCTCGATGGCGACCCAAGCGTACGCACATTTCAAAAATCCCGTAGCGGTAGAGGAAATTAAGGCAGACGCAGGTCTTGATATAGGCTTTACCCTTATAGGTATGCACCTTAAGAAGGTAGCTGTTCCCGTAAGGCTTGAAAACAACAAAATAGGTGAGGCTACCATTGTGGCGGCTCGTACCAGACCTAAGTTTATCGGTGGCGTAAGAGCTGTTTACGATCAGGGGTTGTTGTAATTTACTGTAGGTGCTAATTGATAAGAGGTAACTGCAATGACTGAAATTGAAACAAATCTTACAGAAAACGAATCTCAAGTTACTCAAAATCATTCTATCACGGTAGATGAGATGGCTAAAAGCGAAAGCGTATCACCAAAGCGAGGAAGTACGACGCGTCAGCTCGTAATGGCGGCGCTCCTTGCCGCATTGACTTGCGTGGCAACGATGGTTATTGCGATCCCATCGCCCCTAAAGGGATACCTCAACTTGGGCGATTGCGTTGTTTTGCTTTCGGGTTGGATGCTATCGCCGTTGTACGGATTTCTTGCTGCCGGTATAGGCTCCGGGCTTGCAGATTTGTTTGCGGGCTATGTGGTGTATGCCCCCGCGACCTTTGTTATAAAGGGGCTTATGGCGCTCATTGCTTATTACGGCTTTAAGCTGTTGCGCAACAAAGCGGGTAACCTGTTGGCATATATTATCAGCGGTGTGGTGGCGGAGGTTGTAATGGTGCTTGGATATTTCCTTTTTGAGGGATTCTTGTACGGATTTATACCCTCCCTTGTAAATATCCCCGCAAACGCCGTTCAAGGCGTAGCCGGAATTATCCTTGGTTGCATATTGATTAAAGTGCTTGAAAGGCTTAAGTTTTTAGACTAATATTTTGCCAAATATTCGCTAATAACGTACAAAGCGTCGCAGTAATGCGGCGCTTTTCGACTTTTTACGCCGAGTATTTTGTGTTTTTGCGGTAATGTTGTTGACTGTAAACTATATAGATGCTATACTGTATATTGAATATTATACAATGGAGTGATGCGCTATGGAAAACGAAAAGCTCATTACAAACGAAGACGATATAGAGTCTACGCAAAACGTAATCGAAGAAGAGTCCTTTACCGAGCATGATAACTCGGTTAAGGACGATTTTGATGTCGAATCCACTGAGGAACCCGAGGAAGAAAGTGAGGAAGATTCTTTTTGGGCGACTAAGGAAGAAGCCGAGGAAGAACCCACTGAGGAACCCGAGGAAGAAAGTGAGGAAGATTCTTTTTGGGCGACTAAGGAAGACACCGAGGACGAATCCACTGAGGAACCCGAGGAAGAAAGTGAGGAAGATTCTTTTTGGGCGACTAAGGAAGACACCGAGGAAGAACCCACTGAGGAACCCGAGGAAGAAAGTGAGGAAGATTCTTTTTGGGCGACTAAGGAAGACACCGAGGACGAATCCATTGAGGAACCCGAGGAAGAAAGTGAGGAAGATTCTTTTTGGGCGACTAAGGAAGAAGTCGAGGACGAATCCACTGAGGGAACTGAGGAAGACACCGAGGACGAAGAGCAAACCGAAGAAGAATCCGCGCAAGAATCTTTAGAGGAAGAAGAACTCGAGGAAGACGAGGGAGAGCACGAGGAACAGTCATATTCAAATGCAAGCACCGTAATTCCCATGGCTAACGAAGTCGAAAAAAAGGAAGAAAAGAGCACGGGAAAAAAGCAACGCGTAGATAAAAAAACACGAAAAGAAAGAAAAGAGGAAAAAAAGCGAAATAAAAAACGCAGAGGCTGTTGCTTTAATTGCTGTATGAGCATACTTGTATTCAACTTTGTTATGATGTGTGTGCTTGTCGGTGTTGGCTGGGTATACGGTAATCAGCTTGCAAGGGATAACCTCGACATGTCCATAGGCGAGGTGTACGGCGTGGTTTTGGGACTAACGAGGTCCAACGGCGATTTTATCGACAACGCATACGGCGAGGCAGACGAGGAGGGCTTTTATGATTCAATAGGTAGCTCGTTGTTGCTTAAGGATGAAGCACTGAGTGCTGCGGAGCTAAAAGATGCTGTTATACAAAGCGCAACCGGCGAGGAAACGTACGTTCCGTTGGAAAGTTTTTTGGTAAATCTCTTAGTTGCCGAGAACTTTGATCAAGATAAGATAAGGACTATCGGCACCGAAAATCAGGCGGATACAAATCTTAAAATTTCCGATCGCGAGCTTGCCGCGTTTATTGACGGCATGCTGTCGTCGTTAATTCAAATAGCCATGGAGGCGCAGATAAATGAGGGTGAGCTTATGGAGTTCATTGACCTTAGTATGCTTTCGCCGGCGGAGTATCTAAAGCTTGATCAACTCAAAATCTACCCTCAGCAAGTGGAAATTGACGGCGTTATAACAAACGTAGACAAAGCTACTGTTACGGCATCTATCAATTTTGAAACGCTGTTTGAGGATATTAAAGAGGCCGTTGACGTGTCAAGCATGGTAATCGACAGCCAAGACGCCCCCGAAGGTGTCCTCAATGCGGCTGAAATGATGTTTAATTACGGCGTTAATTTAATAAGCAAAATTTTGCCCAAAACGTTTTATGTTACCGTAGATATGGGAATTTCGCACAACATTGCACCGACCTTATATATTAACAACATGGGTATGGACAATGAGCGTATGAACAATTTCTATAAATTACTTGCTAAGGCAGGAGTGGACGTTCAGGGTATGCTAAACGAAATGTTTGTCAGCGAAGAGGGTGCGATTGCAAGTGCAATGAATACAATAAAGGAAATCATTCCGCTTGAGGATATTTTGACAAACGGCGGCGTTGACTGCGATATATACCAGCTTATAATTGACATTGCAAAGCTTAACGAAGCTAAAGACGGCACAGGAAATTTAAAGCCTGAGGCAGAAAGAATTTCTACAAACGATATTTTAAGCACGCTTAAGCTTGTGCTATTGGATAATTCCGATTATTTGGACGACCTTAAAAGCAGTGAATACAGCTATAAAAACGTTCAGTTTGCACGCAACGAGGACGGCAGTCTTGATTTGTCCGGTGGCGAGCCTGTTATAGTGAATCAGGACAAGCAATATTACGTAACGACAAAAGAGGAGCTTGACACCCTTATCGCCGACTACGAACAGCTTTTTCTCTCGCGATTTGCAAATAGCTATGGCCTTGATACAAACAGATACAACGATATGGATAGCATTATCGAGGTGTTCTCGGGCGAAAGCTTTGACGCGGACGCTGTTATAGATATGTTCGATTCGGATAAGCTTAAGTCGATTATTTCAGGTGAGGCAAAAGGGCTTGTGATAAATGACAAAATGCTTGCAGCTCTCTTTGCAAAGATGCTTCCGTCATTTTTGGAGCAAGGTGAGATTGACAAGGGTGCTGTTGGGGCAGAGTTTATCTACTTGGAAAAAAGGGAAGACGACCATAGGCAAGAGCATTTTATGCTTAACGTGGGACTAAATATAGACATACACAGACTTATAGACACGTTGATGAGCAGTGACGAGGTAACGCGTAATTTTATCAAAAACATTATAACGCAGACCGTGATTATCGAGGCTGGAATTGATATTACGCCTGTTGCCACCGATACGTTTGAATATTTGCCGACAGAAATCAAATACAACGGAAACGGCATAAGCTCGGTGGAAAAGCTTCTTGGCGTGTTTGACGCATTAGGGACGGACGAAGATGGCAACGCAATTTTGCTTGGCGACTTAATTGGCGAAATGCTTTCGCCGATAAGAGAAACAATAAGCAACCTCGATACTACGCTGCCCGGCATGACTATGGAGGAGTCGGCAATTAAGCTTCCCAACGTTTATGTGGCTCTTGCTAAAGCTATAAACGGTGATACGGCAGAGAATGAGGCGGAGTACATTCAGCCCGAAAAGATTGAAAACGTGCTAAAGCTTTTTGTCAATGCCGATCCGTTTGCAGACGCAAATAGCGAATATTACTTCTATAGGGCGGACAATGCGGAAGAAGTAAATAGCTATAACCAGCAAGCAGAAATAGAGCTTCTAAGGCAGCTTCAAAATAAGTACGGGCTTTGTAAGACTATGGTGGATACCGATTATGAATATACCCTTGACGACGTTCTTTACGTCTTGCTTGGGTTAGGCTCGCCTAGTGACAGCAGGGTAGAGGGAGTAGAGCTGTACGACCTTATAGATACGTCATCGCTCGAAGCTCTTGCTTTTGACGATAGCGCTGATTGGATGCAAAGCCAAAGGGTTCAGCTTTTGACTCACGTATCGGATTACAGTCACCCTGATATGCTAACTGCGCTTATAAAGCGGGTTGTGAATTTTGATGACCTTGCCGGCAGTATGGGTGAAGGTGTGTTTACCGAGGATAATCTTCTTTACGTAAGCATAAGTGAGGATGAATTAGGCAACGAATATCTTTCGGTTACGGTAAGCGTTGTAGTTGCCGATATTTTAGCAACAGGCGACGGCGAAAATGCAATGATGAGTTTTATGTCCGACTTGCTTGACGGAAGCGCGGTAATTACCCTTAGCGTAAATCTTACTGACGAAACAGCTCAAACCGAGACCATAATCAACGGTAATGCAGGGGCAACGAGTGACCTATTTGATTTGCTTGATACAATGGGCGTCGATTTTGATATGAGCCAAATCGCGAGCAGTGTGCGTAGTGCATACAACTCGCTTGCAGAGCAAATCGACGTCGAGCTTGACGCGGCGGACAACAAAATGCTTTTGCCGACTATGTTCACGCTTATAAATGATGTTGTGCTTGGAGAAAACGCGCTTGAAGACGGCGTGGAAGCCGATAGAATAGTGACCGGTGAGGAAAAGCTTAAGCTTGCGCTTAAGGGCGTATTTACTACAAGCAATACTGTGCCTGAAGGCGAAACGGCTTCACGTATATCTGCTTTTGAAGCAAGCCTTGAAGGAATCTCACCCAATACGGACGAGGATGGCAATCCCGATTATAGCTCGTTTATTCAAGAAGAGGTTACGACAAAATATTTCCTTAACGAATCTGCGACCAGTCAGGTTAGCACCTTTGACGAGCTGTTTGAGGTAATTGACGTAACGAATCTTCACGCTAATGATATTTTCAATATAGATGGCGATGGAGTAGAGAAGCCCATTGGCCTTGCTTATACAACAAAAGAGTTGTACGAGCTTAATCCAATTATTACTGTGGGTAACCTTGGCGCAATACTCGTAAGCAATTTGCAGCCGAGTGACGGTGATGAGGATGGACTTTTGGCAAAAATTGCCGTTCATTCGATGCACATAAGCTTGGACGAGCACGACAAAGCGCATCTTACCATTAACGCCGCATTGCCGCTTGGTAACGTTCTTGACGGCGCAAATGATGATATGGCAAGGCTGCTTACCGTAGACACCGTCTACGTTACAATCACGGTAGATATCGAGGGCGAGGTGTACGGAAACGATGAGGACGGTCATTATTACGATTGTTCCATAGTAATCAATGGGATGAACGAGTACGAGCAAGGTTATTTGCTTGACCTCGCCGACGCATTTGGCGGCAACCTTAATACCTCGGAAATGCAGGCAGAGGTGGGCAAGGCTATTTACAGTGCTATGAGCAAGCTTGAGCATTCGCTTGGTGGCGGCAACTTTGACTTTACTGCAGAGGGGGTAAAGCTTTGTGACGTATTTACCTTTATCGAAACGAACGTTTTAAGCGACGACAATTCAACTGATAAGCCTACAGCCGATGAGGTGCGTGAGGTAATTCAAGGAATGTATGCGGCAAAGGCGGATATCGATAATCCGTGGAACTTTAAGGAAAGTGATATCGTAGTTAATCCTATTTTGGCCGCCGCTGACAATGGATGGGAAACAGAGGCGCTCGTTACGCATTTGGTAGAAGGCGGCAGTGTAACCGATGCCGAACTGGGTGCGTATATAGCGTCTAAATACGATAACGACGAAAGCGAGCTTGATCAGTTCAGCTTGCTTGCTGCTAATGCAACGCTTAACTCCAACAACGCTGCCGAGCGACAAAGAATAAACGTTTTGTTGGAGGATAATATAACGCATATATACCCTCACGGAGATCTGCACGCAAATACGAATTACATTATTTTGACAGCGGAAATAAACGTAGACGAAATGATAGGCTCTACCACAATCAACAGCACTATTGATGAGCTTATTGACGATCACATATTTATAACTCTTATTATAGATTTTGATAAATTTATCAATAACGAGGAAGACTTCTTTGCGGGATTTATAATAAATAATTTAGGATGTCATTTGTTTGATATATTTGCCAAGCTTACGGGCGTTGACTACGAAACCATCATGCATAATCTTGAAAGTGTTAGTCAGGATTTAATGGGACCTATTCATAATCTTATGGGCGACATAGAGGAGCTTGCGAGCGCGGCTGGATCTCTTGGACATACGGTTGAGGTGTCGTATAAGATTACAGAGTACGCAGGAACGGAAAGCTGCAGAGGCGAATTTGGATGCAACGTGATTTATTCATAAACGGCAGATTGCTAAAAGGCTGAACAAAAATCCCCGACAGAATTATTCTGTCGGGGATTGCTTTTGCAATATAGTATTTATTTTTCTATTACGTGGATAGCTTTACATCTAACTCAAAAATTCGGTTTTGAAATCCTTAAGCTTGTATTCTGAGGTGTAATTTATTATGCCGTCCAAGGTGTACTCGTAGTTCATAATTCTTGAAAGAAGCTTCTTTGCGGTCTTGCCTTCCTCTACGGTAAATGCGCCCTTAGAGTAATATGCCTCGAGCGGTGCGCCCTGCTTTTGGCTGTTAAGAAAAATTCGTACGCCTGTACAAGTAATCATATTTGCGTCGGTGTCCTTGGTATCAGCGTCAAAGCCGTCTATCAGTCCGCTTGCTCCAAGCTCGGTGCTTGCTTCGCCAAAGTACGAAGCCACCATACTTGCGGTAAAAAATTCCCCCCTAAGGTAGCATTCGTACCAGTTTACAACCTCAAAGGTTTCGTTAAGCGAGTTACCCATTTTTTCCATTGCGCGAACATAATAATACAAGTATTCATTATCGATGTAGTTACCGCGGTCAAAGGTGATTTCGGTGTTGGCGCCGTTTTTTGTGATTGTTGCCGTGCCGCCGACGTAATCTGCCGAGTATGAGTACGAGCTGCTGGGCTCTGTCTCAAGTACAACGTTCTTTTGCGTGGATACTGCATATAGTGTGTCTGGGTAGAAAACCGCTGTCGAGGTTATGGTATCCGTTTTACCGTGATATCTTGAGTCTACGTATTCGCTTGCCGAGTAGGTGATTCTAAAATCGGTGGTAAGTGTAAGAAGCGAGGAGTCTTCGCTGAGCGTCAAGGTGTGGGTAAGGTGGCTGTCACTTTCGTCGTTTACAAGCACCAGGTCATTTTCTCCGCGCATAAAGTACTTTGCTACATTGTAGGATGAGGTTTCGGATTTAAATTTGCGCGATGCAAACCACGGCTTGGGATCGTCGATTTCCGGTGCGGTGACCGTATTGCTTGTACAGCCTATGCACACAAAAGCCACGAGCAAAAGGGATAAAACAGATACAATTATTTTTTTCATTTAATGCTCCATTATATTAATTTTAGTTAGTGTAACACATTTTACTTGATTTGGCAAACTAAATAAGTTATAATATCTCAAATGAAAACAAATTTTATCTATTCGACAAATTATCACGACTCGTTTGACGAAATAATTGCGCGTATAAATGCAAGAACTGTGGATCTGTCTTGCCGCCATTTGCTTATCGTGCCCGAGCGTTACACCTTGCTCGCCGAGAAATACCTGTACCAAAGCTCGGACGGTTCTTTTGACGTTGAGGTTATTTCGCCAAGCAGATTGTTTTATAAGATGCAAATAGATACGCCGCTACTAAGCCGCGAGGGCGCAATTATGCTTATTCGCGCAATGCTACCATCCATTCAGCTTAAGTGCTTTCATCGCTCGTCGTCCTACCGCGGCTTTTGCGAAAAGCTTTACGATGCAATCAACGACTTTGCGGCAAACGGTATTACGCCAAACGATATTCCAATCGGCTCGCCTAAGCTTGAGGACCTAAAAAATGTCTATGCCGAATATCAAAAAAGAATAGAGGGAAGATTTGTGGACAGCATGGGTAAGCTGCAGCTTGTCGCAAAAAACGTTGCTACGTCCCCCTATCTTTGCAACGTGCACGTTTACGTGGTGGGTTTTGACTACGTGGACAAGGCTACTCAAAATGTGCTTGACGAGATGGCTAAGCGCGCGCTTTCGTACACCGAATGCAGAGTTACGGGCGAGGCTAAAATCGATAGCAAAATTACGTATTTTTGCGGAGAGGGTGCGCTTGCGGTAAAAGAGGTGGCAAGGCAGATAAGGCGACTTGGCGCAAGCGGCGTCCCGTACGAGAGCATGGGTGTAATCATTGGCAACTGCGAGAGTGCGAGGGTAAGGCGCATTTTCGGTGAGTTTAACATTCCGTGCTTTATGTCGGAGAATAAGCGACTGTCCGACTATCCTCTGTCGGTGTTTTTGCTAAAGCTTTTTGAATGCGCCGGTCGCAAAAGCAGAGATAATTTTATCGAGCTTAGTAAGAACGTTTATCTTGGTGTGGACAAAAAATGCAGTGACGAGTTTGAGAATTACGTAAATTCGAGGCTGATTGATTATAAAGGCTTTTTTGCTGAATTTGACCAGCCGCACCTTGAGGACGTACGAAAAAGGCTTGTTTCGGCGGTGGAAATCGTCGAGCAAAGAAGTAAAAATATTTCTGACGCAAGTGGCTTTGGTCAGCTGCTTAACGATATTTTTGCTTTTGTTTCGGCTCAGCGTGTAACCGAAAGACTGTTTGACTCAGACGCTACAATCGAGCGAACACTTGCTCTTGTTTCACTTATGGAGCAGGTTGGGGTGAGTGGAAGCTTCGACTTTATATCGTCCGTTTTTGCCGAGGGGCTAAGAGCGACCAAAATGTCCCTTTTGCCGCAAAACGCAGGCGTGATGGTTGGCGATCCTGCCTCTTTCCGTGGTGGAAAGTACGAGCTTTTGGCTGTACTCGGCTTTGACGACGGCTTTTTGCCGCAAATTTACGACGATAGCTCGCTTATAAGCGACGACGAAAAGAGCTTTTTTTCCGAGATGGAGCGCGCCGAGCAAATCAATTATAGATACGAGGTCGAGCTTTCGTTGGCGCTTGCATCGGCAAAGCGCATTATGGCAACGTACACCTCTCCGTCGGGTATGATGAGCGAGCTTATGAAAAAAGGTGAGCAGGTTTTTAGTGATGATTACGAGGATATTTTGTACAGCGCCGGCAGTCGAACACACGCAACCGAGCTGCTTATATCGCTAGTAGGTAGGCAGGAAAGCCGAGTGGAAAACAATCAGAGTCTTGTGAACAATTTATATGTTGCGCTTGACTGTAAGGACGAGCTGTTTGGCTCCACGCGAGTAGAAAAAATACAAAACGCTGCAAATTTATTTTTTGGCAAAGGGGTAACCAGCGTAAGTCAGCTTCAAAGCTATTTCAGATGTCCGTTCCGCCATTATGCAGAGTATGGGCTAAGGCTAAAGCAACGTGAAAAGGGTGAAATTTTGCCGCCCGATATAGGAAATTTCATGCATGAGATAGTCGAGCTTGCGCTAAAAGACGGCGACCTTTTTGACGTTAATGGCTTAGTAGACAAAGTGGTAGACAAGATTTTGACCCATCACCCCAAATTTTCGCTCGAAAGCAACAGGGCAATCGTAGAGGAAACCAAAAAGGAAGCAAAGGAGGTCCTAAAAATATACGCCCGTCAGAGAGCAAAGGGAAAATTCCGTTCACTTGGGCAGGAAATGAGGTTCGAGATGCCCATCGAGGGAATATCCGTGTGCGGCAAGATAGATATGGCTGACGAATACGATGGTTACGTGCGACTTATCGACTACAAAACGGGCAAGGATTATACGCTTAAGGCGGGCGACGTGTATTATGGCAAAAAAATTCAGCTTCCGCTTTATATGGCGGCGCTGTCCAAGCTCGGTTACAAAAAGGCGGCTATTCTCAATTACCCATTTTCGTACAATTGGTTGGGCGATAGGCTTTCGCACCGCTTTTCGGGCTTCGTGCTAAAGGACGAGGCGGTTATGGACGCAATTGACAGCACGAGGGCGCAGGGCGAAAGCGACGTTTTTGAGCTTAAATCAGAAAGAAATTCATATCTTCTTACTCACGAGGAAATGGAACGCCTTGTTGACTACGCAGTTAAGGTGAGCGAAAAGGCTGTTTCCGAAATTAAGGACGGATACGTGTCTGCGAAGCCGCTAGCCGATTCTTGCGAGTATTGTGCCTTTGCGTGTCTGTGCGGAGAGGTTGAGCCGCGCAAAACGGTTAAGGTTACAAAAAAAATATTCGATGGCGAAAAGCCCGTCCCGTCAAGGAGAAAGAAAAATGATTAAGTGGTCTGATAAACAGCTTGAGGTAATAAACTCCGACGACGACAGAATTTTGGTTTCGGCATCGGCGGGTAGTGGCAAAACCACAGTTATGATAGAGCGTATTTTGCGACTTCTTACCTCTGGTGTAAAGATTTCCAATATGCTGATTTGTACCTTTACCAGGGCGTCGGCGGCGGATATGCGTAGTAAGCTGTACGTAAAAATGAGCGAACGTGGGCTTAAAAATCAGCTAAAGGAGCTTTCGCGTGCAGATATTTCGACAATCGACAGCTTTTGTCAGCGCATAGTCACCAAATATTTTTACGTGCTTGGAATCGATCCACAGTTTGAGATGCTGGACGAGGGCGAGGCGGCGGCGATGCAGGCGTCGGCGGTAGATCAGGCAATAAAGCATTTTGAGGGTGATAGTGATTTTGCGCGTCTTGCCGAGATTTTGCGTAGCGGTAGGCGCGATTATACGTTAAAAAAGGCAATACGCGCCATAATGAATTTTTCGGGCATCAACCCGGAAACGCCGCCTACTTATTCTTATGACCGGTGCGCGGTTTCGTCAACAATAAACGGGCATATAGAGGAGCAAAGACAAAAGCTCCTTAAGGTAATAGAGGATGTTTTTGCCGACCTTGACGAGGATGTTATTAAGGCGGAGCTTCTTTCCGCTATGACAAACGGCAATTGTAAAGTTTACGTTAAGGATATTAGACAAAGAAAAGATTTTGCGCCCGTCTTTAAGCACCTTGAGGGCAGAGTAAACGAATATCGCTCGTTGGTGGATGAGGCGTCACAGTTATCTGGCCAAAGCGAGTCCGAGCCGTTTATTCGCGCGCTTATTACGGCGGCAGAGTATGCCCAAAGAGTATACGCAGACGAAAAGAAAAAGCGTTCTATGCTAGACTTTTCCGACCTCGAAAATATGATGCTTGCTATTCTCAAAAGCGACGTTGCGCCCGAAATTCGGGCAAAATACAAGCATATATTCGTGGACGAATATCAGGACATAAATCCCCTGCAGGAAAGCCTTATTCAGCTACTGGCCAGGGGCAATAAGCTGTTTATGGTGGGCGATCTTAAGCAAAGTATTTATGCTTTCCGCGGGTGTGAGCCACGCATTTTCAAGCAAAAGTACGATTTGTACGAGGCAGACCCAAGTCAAGGAAGGCTTATCAAGCTGGATATGAACTACCGTAGCTCGCCCGAGGTTATAAGCTTTTGCAATGATATATTCAGCAAGGTAATGACGGGTGATTTTGGCGGCATAGATTATGCAAAGAACCCAATGTCGGCGGCAAAGACAACCTCCGGTTATGTAAAAATGCATATCGTTTCGGGCAAGGAGGCTAATGACGTAGGCGGCATTTACAGCGTTCAAAATCACTGCGGTGGCAGCTTGACCAAGGTAGAGGCCGAGGCGACACTTGTAGCTTACAGAATACAAGAATTGTTAAAAAAAGAGCATGACGGTGTGCCGATTTCCTTCCAAGACATAGCGATTTTGACTCGCGGCTTTAGCACGCTGGAGCGACTTGTTATTCAAAAGCTGCGCGAAATTAACGTTCCTGTATCGCTCGTGGAAAAGGCATATTATCTGACGCGCCCCGAAACCGGTCAGCTTATAAATTACCTTAGACTTATTGACAACAGGCTGGATGACAATGCAATGGCGCTGTCTATGCTTTCACCGTTTGGCGGCTTTAACGAAAACGAGCTTGCCGAAATAAAGCTGGCGGGCAACGGAGCATTTCACGCCTGCGTCATTGAGGCGGCAAAAAACAATCAAAAGGTAAAGGAATTTTTTGACAGGCTGGATAGATATTATCTGCTGTCGCTGTCGGTAGGCGTTGATGAGCTTGTAAATACCATCGTGTCCGAATGCGCGTACTTCAATTACGCATACAAGCTTGGCGAGGACGCCGCCGAGGTTTTAGACCGCTTCCTCGAATTTGTGGGCAGCTGTCCCGCAAAGGGAAGCCTAAGCGCGTGCCTAAGATTTATAGACGAGCATCAGCCGTATACCGAGCTTAGCGGTGATGATAACTCGGTTAAGCTTATGACCATTCACAAAAGCAAGGGCTTAGAGTTTAGGTACGTATTTGTGATTGGACTTGGTGAGTCCTTTAATCTTAGGGATATGAGTGCTCAGATTTTTGTGTCAAGCGCGGTGGCAATGCCGGTGTATGCCGACCACCAAGCAAAAAACAGCGATCTCCGGTTCTTGTCTGCATTATTACAACGCAAAAAACAGCTTGAGGAGGAGCTTAGAATTTTGTATGTTGCCCTCACTCGCGCCGAATATGGGTTGGAGCTTTTTGCAACGCGCTCCGAAAGTGATACTCATATATCCGCTTACGAGCTTAGCCCTCGTGCAGTAGATTTCTCCGAATGCACCAGCGCGCTTAAGTGGCTTGCTCCCAAGGTTTTTTTGGCAGAAAAATACGACATCTCGGACATCGAAATCGAAGCCGCGCCGCCCGTTAGGGTGCTGTTTGGTAAATCGGACGAGGGCGTGGTAAAAGATCTTAGGGAATATTTTGATTTTGTGCCGCAAAAAAATGCTCCGTCTAAAAGCTATGTAAGCAAGCTTGCTCATCAAGAGGACGAAAGCGAGGAGCCTGCAGTATATCTAACGCAGGAGGAAGACCATTCCGGCGACGCGTTGCAGCGCGGTAACGCCTACCACCACGCTATGGAGCTGATTGATTTCTCTTGCCCCGACCTTAGCCTAATTCCCCCTTCCGAGTTGGCACTCGTTGACAAGGACAAGCTGCTTTGCGCGGCAGGTAAGATGGCGGGCTTTAAGGGCGAGATATACAAGGAAAAGCCTTTTATGCTAAAGCTTTCGGCTTTGGAGGCAGGGGTGGATGGAAGCGGCTATGTGCTTGTTCAAGGAGTAATCGACCTGCTTGTAATAGACGGTGATGAGGCAACGGTAATCGATTACAAAACGGGCAAGGCTCACGGTGCGTTTGAGGAGGGCTACTTTAGACAGGTCAACCTATATGCCTTGGCTGTCGAGCGACTTCTAAAAAAGAAGGTTACCAAAAAGCTTTTGTATTATTTCGACAGCAAAAAATTTGTCGAAGTAAGGTGAGTTTTGTAATATAAGCTACTAATACTGCCGCGTCGTGTTATAATGCAAGCGGAGGTGAAATATGGATCCAAAGCTTATACTGCCAAATCCCGAAAAGCAGACGGCCGTAACGATAGAGCAAATAGAAGCCTTACTCGACAAGGAATATCTGCAAGCCGGCTTAGCGGACAAAGCACTTGTTAAGCTAAAAAGCTTGCTTGAGGGATTGAGCGAAACGAAATAGGGAAAATGCAAAACAAAAAAGCAGTTCTATGATTAGAGCTGCTTTTTTCATAAAATAAGTGTACGTTATATTGTTTTTATTAAAACAAAAGAAACTATGCTTATGATAAGAGCAATGGCGGAAATAATACCTGCAATACGGCATCCCTTACTTTTTGAAAATACAAAACTAAGGCAGGTATTGATTGCCGACAACGCAAAAGCAGGGACAGTAAACACAACGGCATACATCACCAAAAAAGCAACACCCAAGCCGTTGGCGACTATAAGGGCATTACAGCTAAAGAAAAGAGCGAAGCCTGCCGCAACGAGAGCTACGATCGAAAGTATTATAGTGATAATAGGAATAACTTTTTTCATATTTTTAGTATAACACGGAAATTGGTTTTTGTCAATACTGAAATTAAAAAAATTTGCGCAAAAAAGTCGAAGCCGCCGAGTACTCGACAGCTTCGACAGTAAACGCGCAAAAAACGCTATTTACATTCGACTCCAAGCTTAATAATTTTTATGCTGCCCGTTTTGCGCTTGTTTACAAATTCGACACAGCGGTGGTCGCATCCTTCGTCAATGACTATTTCGACCTCCTCGCAGCAGCGATGGTAGCCGTTGGGTGCTTCCACTTCTCGTAAGTAATATTTGCCAAACGGAAGGCAGTCGATAATTGCCTCACCGTTTTCATCCGTTTTGACGCACATAATTTGCTCGTGATGGCAGTCCATCAAAACAAATTTTGCGCCACAAAGTCTTTTTTTGTCTTGCATAGTTAACGTTCTCCTTGTGTTTATGCGGCCTCAGTAACATACTATTACAAACATCACATAGGTGTGCAAACACTTGACTAAAAAGGCAATAAATTGTATAATACCGCAAAGCAAAACAAAAAGGAGTGCTTATGAAAAAAATTGTTTGCCTGATTATCGCTGTCTTGCTTACGCTTGCTTGCGTTTCGTGCGGAGATAATGTCGAGTACTCAGGAGTTTACACGCGTAGCACGGCAGAGGCGACCTTTACGGTCACGCTTGGCAAGGACGGTAGCTTTAAGTTTGAGCGAGAATACAAGAGGACTAATTCCTATAATCCCTTTGATAATCCCACAAATAACATTCGAAAAGGCACGTATTCCGTCGAAAATGACGAGATAGTAATAAGCTTTTCGTACTACGAGGAGGCCGAAAGGGATATGGTTGACTGCGTTGCTTATGCGCGGGTTAGTGACGGGAAGCTGATTATTACTGACGAAAGCAGGCAAATAAGCGGCACTTATACCAAAAAGTAACAGGAGCTGTGACAATGAAAAGGATATTTTCGATTGTATCGATATTGCTTGTATGCGCTTTTTGGCTTTGCGCTTGCTCTCCGAGTGAAAACGAAGTAAAAAAGACTTACGAGGATAATGGATATAGGACTTATGAGCCGGGACTGTATATGGCGGCGGCAGAGGGCGTGTCCGAGGATGACTTGGAGTTTTATTTTATGGCAACAATTCGTAGCCAACGAGTGGACATTATGGGCTTTAAAGACACCGAATCAGCAAAGGAATGCTACCTGGAAAAAAACAAAAACACAGCGGAAAATTATGCGGTAAAGCGTAGAGGCAGGGTAGTTGCCTTTGGCGAAGCAGACGGCGTGTCGCTTTTGTAGCAAGGCGTATATTTTACTCATAACGCATAAAAAATATGTGAAAAAAATTTTACAAACAGCTGTCAACCAATAGACATATATAGTAAAATATGATATAATCGTTGACAGTTTGTGGACGAATGCGTTCATTTAACTATAACAACATTAAGAAGGAGTGTTCTTATGAAACAGTGGCTTATGATTATTGTCATGGCGGCAGTAGTTCTTGGCCTCGGCTATGCGGCGCTCAATTACTTTCTTACCAAAAAGCTTAAGGAAGGAAACGAACGCATGCAGGAGATTGCCGCGGCTATCCGCGAGGGTGCAAACGCTTTTATCAATTACGAGTATAAAATCGTTGCTATCATTGGTGGCGCAATCGCAGTGCTTCTTGCACTTGTAATCTCGTGGGAAACGGGCGTTGCATTCTTGATTGGTGCAGTTATGTCTGCTTGCGCGGGATATATCGGCATGAAGATTGCAACATACTGCAATGTTCGTGTAGCAAACGAAGCAAACGAAACTCGCAGCACCGGTAAGACCCTTAAGGTTGCCTTCCGTGGCGGCTCGGTAATGGGTCTTAGCGTAGCAGGCTTTGCGCTTTTGGGTATTTTAATCGTTTACTTTATTTTCGGCGTATGGGGTGGAATGCTTGATACGACCCTTGTGAACGGTGTTTCCGGCATAGTAGTAAAGACAAATCCCATCACGGGCGGCGAGTATTCGATGTCGCTAATCCTTTCGGGCTATGCGCTTGGTTGCTCGATTATCGCGCTTTTCAACCGTGTAGGCGGCGGTATCTATACCAAGGCGGCAGACATGGGCGCAGACCTCGTTGGTAAAACCGAGGCGCACATCCCCGAGGACGACCCGCGTAACCCCGCTACCATTGCGGACAACGTAGGCGACAACGTAGGCGACGTAGCAGGACTTGGCGCAGACCTTCTCGAAAGCTTCGTAGGCTCGATAATGGCAACCGTAATCTTGGCTATCGAAATATTCACTCACAACATACAGTTCTATTCCATCGACCTTTTCCAACAGATGGTAATGTTCCCCATCCTGTTTGCTGGTATCGGTCTTATCGGTTGCGTAATCGGTATCACCTATCCGCTTATAAAGGCAAAGCTGTCCGAAAATCCGCACACCGAGCTTAACCTCGCTACATGGATTTCGGCAGGTATGGCAATCGTGCTTGGATTCGTGCTTTGCTTCTTCCTCTTTAAGGGTGAGGATGCAGGTTATCAGGCACAGCTTGAAGCAATCGGCTTTAAGGCAGGAACGCTTACCCCGTGGATTTGCGCAGTTATCGGTATCGCCGTTGGTATTATAATCGGTATTATATCCGAGTACTACACCAGCTACGACTACAAGCCCACTCGCAACATCTCGCACGCAAGCAAGGAGGGCCCTGCGCTCACCATCACTCAGGGTATGGCAACCGGTATGGTAAGCTGTATGCTTCCCGTAGTTTGCCTTGGTATTGCAATCTTTGCTACCTTCGCTCTTGGCGGAATGTACGGCGTAGGCTGCGGCGCAATGGGTATGCTTTCCTTCGTAGCGGCTACCGTTTCGGTAGACACCTACGGACCTATCAGCGACAATGCAGGCGGTATTGCCGAAATGAGCAAGCTCGACCCCGAGGTTCGCGTAATCACCGACAAGCTTGACAGCGTAGGTAACACTACCGCGGCTATCGGTAAGGGCTTTGCAATCGGCTCGGCAGCTCTTGCAACCATGTCCATGATGTCCAGCTATTTGTATTCGTTCATTGAGGACGCAAGTCTTTCGCTTAATATTATGGGCAGAGAGGTGCTTGTAGGCGCGATTGTAGGCGCGGCACTCCCGTTCCTCTTCAGCGGTATGCTTATCAACGCAGTGGCTAAGGCTGCCCGTAACATGGTTACTGAGGTTAGACGTCAGTTTAATGAGTACCCCGGAATTTTGGACGGAACTCAAAGACCCGACTACAAGACCTGCATCGAGATTTCCTCGCGTGGCGCACTTAAGCAGATGATCGCTCCCGCAGTTGTTGCAATTGCTTTCCCCGTTGGCTGTGGCTTTATCTTTGGCGGACAGTTCGTTGGCGGTCTTTTGATTGGTGCTACGCTTTCGGCAATCATGCTTGCAATCTTCACCGGTAACTCGGGCGGCGCTTGGGACAATGCAAAGAAGTACATTGAATCGGGTGGAGTAGAAGGCTGCGGCAAGGGCTCGGATGCTCACAGTGCGGCTGTCGTAGGCGACACCGTAGGCGATCCTCTTAAGGATACCGTTGGACCGTCTCTTGATATTCTTATCAAGATTATGAGTACCGTTTCGCTTGTTTGCGTAGTAGTGTTCCATAAGTACAACTTGCTTACGTTGCTCGGAATTTAGTTAAATAAATTATCGAATAATAACAAAAATAGGTTTGCTAATTTAGTAAGCCTATTTTTTTGTCCGTTTTTTTGGCAAAAACGCTTGCCAAACCGCTTTTGGTATGCTATATTGATACAAGCCGTGCTATGTGGGGAGCTAGCGGTGCCCTGTACTCACAATCCGCTACAGTGGGGCAGAATACCTACCGAGGCCTTGCACATGGAAGGCAGTTGCCATTAAGTGACGTTGATTTCAAGGTCTTGTGCAACGTTATCCCATGAACCGTGTCAGGGCTTGACCGCAGCAGCACTAAGTGGATAATAGCGTGTGCCACGAGGTAGCTTTGGAGGAGTTGGCTGGTGGAGGGACGCTTCGGTGCGCATTGTCGAAGTAGGTTGCACGGTGTTTTTATTGACTAAAAAGCAGTATCGTTATAAGGTGCTGTTTTTTGTTTTGCTCCTAATTTGCTGTGGTGCTTATTATTTATAATAAAGTGGCGATAATACGGCCAAATCAATTGACTTAAAATGCCTTTTGGTAGTATAATGTAGCATTAAGAGAGGTATTTTTTAATGTACGAGAAAGTAAACCCAAATCTTGATTTTGTAGAAAGAGAAAAAGAAGTCATTGACTTTTGGAATAAGAACGACGTCTTTGCACTAAGCATGCAGCAAACCGAGGGCGGCGAAGAATTTTCATTTTACGACGGCCCCCCGACGGCTAACGGAAAGCCGCACATCGGTCATATTCTTACCCGCGTAATGAAGGATATCGTGCCCAGATATAAGACCATGAAGGGCTATCACGTTTTGCGCAAGGCGGGCTGGGATACTCACGGCTTGCCCGTCGAGCTTGAGGTAGAAAAGAAGCTTGGCATGGATGGCAAGCAGGATATCGAAAAGTACGGTATCGAGCCGTTTATTGCTCAGTGCAAGGAAAGCGTTTGGAAATATAAAACCGAATGGGAAAAGATGAGCGAGCGTGTAGGCTATTGGGTAGACATGGACAACCCGTACATCACCTACAACGACAACTATATCGAATCCGTTTGGTGGTCGCTTAAGGAAATCGCCAAAAAGGGTCTTATTTACAAGGGACACAAAATCGTGCCGTATTGCCCGCGTTGCGGAACGGCTCTTTCCTCTCACGAGGTTGCTCAGGGCTATAAGGACGTAGAGGAAACGACCGCTATTGCTAAATTCAAGGTAGTGGGCGAGGAGAATACGTACATTCTTGCGTGGACGACTACGCCGTGGACGCTTCCGTCCAACGTTGCGCTTTGCATGCACCCCGACTACGAGTACAGCAAAATTCAGGTAGGCGGTGAAATTTACATTCTCGCAAAGGAGCTTATTCCCACCATCTTCGAGGAATACGTTACGCTTGAAACTAAGCTTGGTAAGGATTACGAGTACCTTGCTTACGAGCCGCTTTTCGACTTTTACAGCGGCAAGGAAAAACGCCATTACGTTGTAAACGATACCTACGTTACGCTTACCGACGGTACCGGCGTAGTTCATATCGCACCTGCATTCGGTGAGGACGACGCACAGGTGGGTAGACGCTACGGCTTGCCCTTCGTGCAGCTTATTGACGACCGCGGTACCTTCGTTAAGGAAGCAGGCAAATATGCCGGAATCTTCTGTAAGGAAGCGGATAAGGAAATTATAAAAGAGCTTAAAGAGCGTGGCTTGCTGCTTAAGACGCTTAAGGTTACGCACAGCTATCCGTTCTGCTGGAGATGCGACACGCCGCTTCTTTATTATGCGCGTTCGACTTGGTTTATTAAGACCACCGAGCTAAAGAACAATTTGCTCAAAAACAACGCTTCGGTCAATTGGATTCCCGACGCAATCGGCAAGGGCAGAATGGGAAACTTCCTCGAAAACGTAGTAGATTGGGGATTGTCCCGTGACCGCTATTGGGGTACTCCGCTTCCCATCTGGGTGTGTGAGGACTGCGGCGAAATCAAGGTTATAGGCTCGAAGGAAGAGCTTAAAAAAGAGGGCAATATCGAGGGCGATATCGAGCTTCATAAGCCGTACGTTGACAGCATCGAGCTTAAGTGTAAATGCGGAGGCAAAATGCACCGCACGCCCGAGGTTATCGACTGCTGGTACGACAGCGGATCTATGCCTTTTGCGCAATATCACTACCCGTTTGAGAATAAGGAAGTGTTCGAAAAGACCTTCCCCGCCGACTTTATTTCGGAAGCAGTCGATCAGACCCGCGGCTGGTTCTATACGTTGCTTGCAATCTCTACGCTTATCTTCGACAAGGCACCCTTCAAAAACTGCATAGTTTTGGGACACGTAAACGATAAAAACGGCGTAAAAATGAGCAAGCACAAGGGCAACGTCGTAGACCCGTGGTCGGTTCTCGACAAGCAGGGCGCAGACGCTGTAAGATGGTATTTCTATACCACCTCGCAGCCGTGGCTTCCCTCGCGCTTTAGTGCCGAAGCGGTAAGCGAAGCACAGCGTAAGTACCTCGGCACGCTTTGGAACACCTATTCGTTCTATATTTTGTATGCCGAGATTGATAAGTTCGACCCGACCAAGTACGACTTTAACAAGGTTAAATTTTCGCTTATGGACAAGTGGATTTTGTCCGAGCTTAATATGCTTATAAGGGAGACCGATAAGCTCCTTAACGAATACAAGATTACCGAAAGCGCAAGACTTATCTCTGATTTTACGGACGGACTCAGCAACTGGTACGTTCGCCGTTGCCGCGAAAGATATTGGGGCAGCGATATGTCGGACGACAAGATTGCGGCGTATATGACTCTTAACAAGGTGCTCGTAACGCTTGCAGGGCTTACTGCTCCGTTTACGCCGTTTATTGCGGAAAGCATCTATCAAAATATCGTTCGCAGCGTAGACAAGACTGCACCCGTGTCCGTTCATCTTACTCGATTCCCCGAGTGCGACGAGTCGTTTATTGACGAAAAGCTTTGCAAGGAAATGAAGATTGCCATGGAAGCGGCGGCTCTCGGACGTGCGGCTCGTAATGCGGCTAACGTCAAAAACCGTCAACCGCTTGGCAGAGTTCTTCTTTGCGGCACCAGCAGAATCAGCGACGGACTTATGGAGGTAATAAGAGACGAGCTTAACGTTAAGCATATCGAGTTTATTTCGGATGCAGGCGAGTACGTTACCTACGAGGTTAAGCCTCAGCTTAAAACCTTGGGGCCCAAGTACGGCAGACTTATCGGCGATATTCGCTCGTACCTTGCGGCAAACGCAGAGGCTGTAGTAAAGACAGTTAAGGCAAACGGAGTAGTGGAGTTCACCTTGGGTGAAGCGACAATCAGCCTTACCGAGGAGGATTTGCTTGTTGGTATAATCAACCGCGAGGGCTTTGCGTCCGAATCGGCAAAGGGCCTTACCGTAATTCTTGATACCGAGCTTAACGCTGAGCTTATAAAGGAAGGTATTGCCCGTGAGCTTGTTAGCAAAATTCAAACCATGCGTAAGGAATCGGGCTTTGAGGTTACCGACAGAATTATTATTTACTACAACACCGATGCGCAGGAAATTAAGGAAATTATGGCAAGCGGCGCTATTGCTAAGGACGTTCTTGCGGACAAGGTGGTTTGCGAGAGTCGCGGCAAGGAGTGGAATATCAACGGACTTGCCGTAAAGCTTGACGTGGAGCGCGTATGATAGCGTCGGGCTGGAAGGACTACGAGGTTATCGCTACCTCTTGCGGCGAAAAGCTGGAGCGTTGGGGGGACGTTTATTTGCTTCGTCCCGACCCGCAGGTTATCTGGAAGGGCAAGGAGCTTGCCTCTTTCGCTAAGCTCAACGCACACTATCACCGCAGTGAGTCGGGCGGCGGCAGATGGGAGTATCTTCGCAAGACTCCCGAAAGCTGGAACATCTCGTACAAGGACCTTAAATTTATTATAAAGCCGATGGGGTTCAAGCATGTGGGGCTGTTCCCCGAGCAGGCGGCAAACTGGGATAAAATGAGCGACATTTTGCGCGGAAAAGAAGCCAACGTACTCAACTTATTCGGTTATACGGGCGGAGCAACCGTGGCGTGCGCTAAGGCAGGCGCTAAGGTTACGCACGTGGACGCGGCGAGAGCGATGGTGGATAGATGCAAGCAAAACGCCGAGCTCAGCGGCGTTGCATCCGACCGTATAAGATATATCGTTGACGACTGTATGAAGTTCGTTTCGCGCGAAATCAAGCGCGGCAAAAGGTACGACGCAATAATTATGGACCCGCCGTCCTACGGCAGAGGTCCAAACGGCGAAATGTGGAAAATCGAGGATGGACTTTACGACCTAGTCAAGCTTACCACCGCCGTTCTCAGCGACAGTCCGCTGTTTTATCTAATCAACAGCTACACCACGGGGCTTCAGCCGTCCGTGCTTGACAATATGCTGTCGTTGCTGCTTCCAAGCGGCAAACACGAAGGATACGAGCTTTGCTTGCCCACAAGCGAAGGCATTGTTTTGCCGGCAGGAGCAAGCGGATTTTG
>SVHR01000059.1 GCA_015055705.1 Clostridiales bacterium
CCAAGCATACATACCTTTACGTTGCCGCTACTGCTTGGCTATGGAATGAGTGCAGGCTTTACGTTTGGAATGTATGCTTGGCTAATTTTTGCGCTTTTCTTTGTTTCGGCAGCTCCGGTTGCACTTGGAGCATTGCTTTCGATGCCGGCGATGGCGGCGTACAAGGTGCTTAAGCGTCACGAAACTGCCAAAATAGCGCTACTGTGCATTGTGGTGGGCGCGTGCGTGTGGGGAATCGTTTCGCTTATTTTGGCAATTCCCGAAAACATCAATATAGTCGAACAGCGTCCGTGGATCATGCAGAGTATAAACAGCTTTGTATCTGCATTCAACAAATACACGTATCCGTCGTACAAAATCGCAACCATGCTTATGGGTAGTTACGTCAATATGAGGTTCGTACATACGGGCGAAACATTTGTTACGTTTGGTTTTCTTTTGGCGGCGATAGTTGTTTTTCTGGTTATAGTGTACCTTTTGGCAAAGCCGCTTTTCCTCAAAATGACGGCTCAGCCCTTCGAGTACGAAAAGAAAGAAAACATCAGGGCAAGGGCAAACAGCAAGCGCACAAAATATAGGTCGATACTCCTAAAGGAGCTTCGCCTTGCTCTTCGCTCTACCGAAATTTCATATTCGTTTATAGTGGTTTATCTTGCGGTGCCCATTATGATACTGCTTCTAAACAAGATTTTTGCGGCAATGAGCACTAAGCTTTTGGGTCAATATATGACGTACTCATTCAATTTGCTTATTATGCTCCTTATTTTGCTTGCCTCTAACGCTATCGTTTCTACAATGTATTCGATGGAGGGTAGGGCAGGCGGAATGAAAAAGACCAAGCCCATAAACCTTGTAATTCCGCTTCTATGCAAAATTTTCTATAACGGCATAATGTCCATTGTGTCTATTGGCGCAGCTATGGCGATATTCGGCGCACATACGCATTTCACGGCAGCGCAGACGCTTATGCTTGCCATCTGCGTTCTTATGTTTCAGTACGGGCATATCCTTTGGTGCGCCGAGCGTGACCTTATGAATCCGCAAAACGAGCAGTACGCAACAAGCGGAACGGTTATGAACAACCCCAACAGCAACAAGGCAACGCTTACCGCTTTTCTTATTTCGTTTGCGGTGTTTGGCGCTTCGCTACTATTGTTTACCGAAAATGCGGTTACGGCCTGCGTTAAGCTTATGCTAATTGGAATCGCATTTTTTATAATGCGTGCATACTTGTTTGTAGTCAAGGTAAGAGTATACTATAGGGAGAAGATGTAATGAAAAAATATATTATTTTGGCAATTCTTGCAATTTACATCCTATCCATAGCGGTAGTCGGCTTCTTTGGTATGAAAACGGCTGTATACAATGAAATCAAGTATGTTACCGAAATTCAGCTTATCGACTCCAAGGACGGCGATTATACGGTAATTTACGACGAAGAAGACAACCGTGATAATATTGCGTTATCGTACACGGATGGACTTAGGTTTCAGCTGTATTACGAGGTAACGCCGTTAGACGCCACAAACACGGCGGTAACCTTTGATTTTGAGCTTGACGAATATTCGGATTATATACAAATCAGCTCTACGGGCGTTGTTACGGTATTGCCCGGTGATTACGAATATATTACCGTATACGGAAAAATTCGCGCACAAGACGGATCGAGAGCTTCAAGCCGCACGATATGTATTTTTATAATGAAATGGTAACAAAAACGCATATGCGTAAACGGTTTTTATGTTTTAGCGGCGCTGTTTATCTAATATGGCAATAACGCCTACGGGCAATCGGAGGCGTCAACATATAAAAAAGGAGGTAGAAATGAAAAGATTAAAAATTATTACGGCATTGTTAATTTTGAGCTTGCTTGCGTTTTGTGCCGTGGCTTGTAACGACGGGGTCGAGATTGAGAAGCTCGAAATCAAAAGCGGCTCAATTGCAACCGAAATCACGGTCGGTGATACGCTTGACACGTCCAATTTGGCCTTCACCGTTTATTTTACTGACGGCACGACCAAGGAAATTACCGGTGATGATTTTACCGTTGGTGCGCTTGATACTACAACCGTAGGTGAAAAGCTGCTTACCGTAACCTATCAAGGCTTTACAGCTACAATAAAAATAAACGTAAAAGCAGCCCCTGTGGTAGAGCTTGATCGTATCGAAATCAAAAGCGGAACTGTAGCAACCGAGGTTATGCAGGGTAGCACGCTTAATACGGCAAACCTCAAGGTTACAGCATACTATAACGACGGTACAACCAGAGAAATTTCGGCTACCGACCTTACGATCGGCTCGATTAATACGGTAGAAGCCGGAACACAAACCTTGATTGTAGTATATCAAGGCGAAATTGCGTCTATTGATATTACCGTAAGTGCAGTCGAAGAGGAAGTGACCGAGGTTGAGCTTACTAAAATAGAAATAAAACAGGGCACTATCGCTACAGTAGTAGAGCAAGGCGAGGCAGTTGATATTAGCAACCTTAAAATTCTTGCTTATTACGAGGACGAGTCGATAAGAGAGTTTTTTGCTTCTCAGCTTAGCGGTGATGATTATTCTACCAACTATGATGGGCTTAGCTTTGACGAGGCAGGTACTGTAACGCTTACCGTAACATACAAGGGCAAGTCTGCAAGCATTGACATTACAGTAGAGCGCAGAGTGGAAATCGAAACTATCGAATACGTTAGCGGTATCGAGCTTACTGTTTATCAGTACGATCAAATTGATACCTCTAATGCGGTAATAAAGGCAATATATACCAACACAACAGAGGAAATTCTTGACAATCAATATATCACGTTTGGTAATATCGATACGACAGCAATAGGTGAGTTTGATCTTACTATCACTTACAGCAGGGACAGTGTTACCAAGTCGTGCACTGTTGCTTACGAGGTTGTGGTTAATCCCAACTCTACGTTGGATATAATAGCAGTTAAGTCAGACCTCAAGCTTGAATATGCGAGTAACATTGCAGATAAGACAAACAAGGAAGAGCAATTCACCAATCAAGCGGATGGCTATTACGTAGGCGATGACAACGAGTTTGTTTATAAGCCGCGTGCGGAAGAAGCATCCAAGGGATATCCGCGTAGCATAAGCGAGGAGCTTCTTGATATGGAAATCTCGCTTTTGGTTATGGACACCGATGGAAATTTCAACGCGGTTTCAGATCTCGATGCTTATGTTGTAATTAACGGTTACGGCGTATTTGACTTTACCGATGAGGCGGTAGGAAAGACCTTCTCGCTTACCGTAACTCCGTTTGTAAGGAACTTTAGAGAAACGACAAATTCGAGAAACGTATCCGAAACGATAACCTTTACCGTAATTGACGGCTGGAACGCTTATTCGGTAGCAGACCTTTCGATGATAGATAACCGCTTGGAGAGTGCGGAGAATGATGAAGAAGCCGCTCGCGCTAAAGCTTGGAATGATTATAAGACAGCAAAAGGACTTCCTGTAAATTTTGCGCCTGATGCTGTAATTATGCACAGTGACATAACCGTTACCGCAAGCGATATTCCTTTGCTGTTCTTCTACAATGAGGGCGATGAGGATGTAAAATCGTCTGATGACGATGTTAGAGGTGTAGAGGGTTACGTAAGTCCCATTGGCTCACTTAGAGATTACGAGGATATTTACAATCGCTACGTAGGTGCCGATAAGACCTTTGCGTTCATCGGCAACTACTTTACGCTTAATGCCGAAACAGTGCCTGTTGTTATTCGTGAAAACGGAGATCTCACCAAGGCGGGTGATGTACAAGGTCACTCTCAGCTTATAAGATTCCACGGCGACAGAGGGGTTCCCTCCGACAAGACGATTGGCAAGGTGGATATGAAGAATATTTATATCTTAGGTAATGCTAACCGTACCGAGAACATGCTTGCGGGCGGTGGTCTTATCTCACACAAGGCGCGCAATGTTGACGCAACTATCCAAAACGTTATTGCCCGTGAGTGGTATATCACCTTCTTCTCGGAAGCATACGGCGAGAACGGTGTTCCCGATCTCACCCTTTATACTGTTAAGGACTCTAAGGCTTACGACAACTTCAACAGCTTTGTATATGTATGGGGCGGTCAAAACAATACCTTTGAGGACTGCGAAATGATCGGCGCAGGTGGCCCGGTTATGATTATTGACCACGTTTTAGGTAAAGATAACGGCACCGAAGCTACGAATGACGACAGACCGGATTCTCCTGCTGACGTTAAGATAAGAAATTGCAATCTTAAGTCTATCGTTACAGGCACCGAGGGTTGGTTCCAAAGCTTTGAGGCAACTCCCTTGGCGGCGGCGTTAAAGGACTTGAACGGACTGTTTACTCAATACGGCAAATCCATTCTTGTTAGTGGCAACGGAACAATAACCGGCAATATTCAAAGTGACGTTTATTTTAACCTCGTTGTTATTACAAAATCGGGCTCGGCACAGGGTATGACCTTTGAGCAAATTGCCAACAGCATACAAATTGACGACGGACAGCCGCTCGACTTTGGTACCAAGGCGAGTGAGGATGCTAATTCTTATATGCTAAAAGCGCATTTGGATGGAATTCTTGGTTTTGAAGCTGATCTAAAAGCTGTTTTCCAAAGCTCGGCTGGCGGCGTAGCGTTTACAGACGGTCAAACGCCTGCGCCTGTTAGATTTACGGGTATGTCAAATCCGCCCTATGCACCTATTACGGATGCAACGGATTCGGTGTTTGACGGAGATTACCTCAACACGTATATTGGCGGTGCGGGTGACGGTTATATGGGCGCAATCTTCGGCTATTATGACTATAACGTTTCAAGCGCATCCTAATGTTAAATAAACAAGACACAAAAGGCATCTCTATCGAGGTGCTTTTTTGCTGCCCAAAAACAGCCATCATTTTATTGATTTTTTTGTAAATTACTGTTATAATTAAAACATGAGATATCTTACCGCAGGAGAGTCGCACGGCGAGGAGCTTCTTGGCATAATCGAGGGCTTGCCGAGCGGACTTGAAATTAATTTATCAAAAATCAATTCTATGCTTGCTACGCGCCAGCAGGTTTACGGCAGAGGAAGCCGATCTTCGCTTTGCCCCGACACGGCAGAAATTAGGTCGGGTGTTTACGGGGGCAAAACTACGGGCGCGCCTATTGCAGTCGCAATCAAAAACGGTAGCTGCGGAGCAGGAGAGTTTGACTTTTTCCGTCCCGGCCACGTGGATTATGCGGCGGCGGTCAAGTATGGCTACGACTCTCCGTGGTTGGGTGCCGAGCGTGCCAGCGCAAGAGAAACGGCAATAAGAACTGCTCTTGGCAGCATCGCGCTTATGCTTTTGGGTCAGCTTGGCATTACGGTAAACGCAACGGGCACTCAAGTAGGTAATGCGGTGGACGAGTGCAATCCGCTTGAGCTTAGCGAGGATATGAAGCGAGAAATCGACGTAGCGGGTCGTAGCGGCGACACCTTGGGCGGAAAAATCAAGGTTAGTATAAGCGGACTAAAGGCAGGCTTTGGCTCGCACGTGCATTTCGACCGTAGACTTGATGGCATTTTGGCAGGTGCGCTTATGGCTATTCCGTCCGTTAAGGCGGTGGAGGTCGGCCTTGGGGTTGACTTTGCTTGCGCAAAAGGAAGTGAGGTTGCAGATATTCTCATCTACCAAAACGGCAAGATTGTTCGCAAAAGCAACTTTGGCGGCGGTATCGAGGGCGGCATAAGCAATGGTGAGAGTATAGCTTTTACGCTTACGCTCAAGCCTATTCCGTCTATTGCAGGGCTACCTACGGTGGATAGTGGCGGTAATGCTTGTCTTACGGGCAAGGTGCGCGGTGACGTTACGGCTGTTCCTGCCGCATGCGTAGTGGCACAGGCGGCGGCGGCACTTGCGCTTTGCGAGGTTATTCTTGACTGCCTTGGCGGCGACACTATGGAAGAAATTAAAGATAGATACGGCAAAAAGGGGTAACGGCGGTGCAAAAAATCGAAATCAATTCGGGCAAGGAAATGGACGTACTGCGCAAGGCGGCGTTCGTTGTTACCGACCAAAATTTGTACGGTATATACGGCGCGCTACTCCCTAAGGATACCTTTGTAGTGCCTGCAGGAGAGGGAAGCAAAACGCTTTATTACGTTGAGAAAATTGCTTCCGAGCTGCTTAGGCGTGGGGTAAAGCGTACCGACACTATTGCGGCGTTTGGCGGCGGAATGGTGGGGGACCTGGTCGGCTTTGCGGCCTCTGTCTATATGCGCGGAGTAAGGTGGAGCTTTGTTCCTACCTCGCTTCTTGCTATGTCAGACAGCAGTATCGGCGGCAAAACAGCCGTCAACGTTGGCAAGATAAAAAATGCTGTGGGCTCGTTTTGGCTACCCGACACGTATATCGAAACAAAATATTTAAGTACTTTGCCTAAAAGCGAGTACGAAAGCGGCATGGGCGAAATTGTCAAAACGTCCCTTCTTGACGGTGAGCTGTATAGTCTTATGCACGGCGAATTCAACGAGGTCGAGGCGATAAAAAAATGCGTTTCTATTAAAAGTGAAATCGTCAGCCGCGATATGACCGACAAGGGCGCACGCAAGGTGCTTAATATGGGTCACACCGTGGGACACGCTATCGAGCTTCTTTCGGGGCTTAGCCATGGCAAGTGCGTTCTTATAGGTATGCGGCTGGAGATGCTTATGCTTCGGGACCTTATTCCGCACAGCTTTTTCTACGAGGCGCAGTCGTATCTTGGCAGATTTATAGGCAACGGAGCAATCGATTTTTGCGCAGACGACGTGGCAAAAATTGCACAAAACGACAAAAAGAACGGTAACGGTATCTCGATTATGTATCCGTGCGGTATCGGCGATGTAAAAGAGGCGGTGCTAAGCGGCGACGAATTTACGCGCCTGATAAAGGGGGCTTTATGAGAGTCAAGCCCATAAAGCAGTTTTTTACCGCACTCACTCCACCGCCCGACAAAAGCATAACCATTCGCGCGTTAATTATGGGACTGTTGGCAAGCGGAACGACTTACGTTTATAATCCGCTCTTCAGCGGCGATACCGTGTCGGCATTAGGCGCCGTGTCTGCCCTCGGCGGCGAGGTGGACTTTCGCGGCGGCGTGATCACAGTCAAGGGCGCAGGCTCCTGGCTTGACAGCACGGTGGATGCAGGCAACTCGGCAACTGCACTCAGGCTTCTTATGGGCGCGGTGGCAGGGCACAATGTAACCGTAAAATTCACGGGCGACAGCTCGCTTTGTAGCCGTAGCCACAAGGCGGTGGTAGAGGCGCTTAATGCCATGGGTGCAGATATAAGCGGTTCAAAAGCACCCCTTACCGTGCGAGGCAAGCAGCTTAGCGGTATAGATTTTGTGCCGAGCTCACCCTCGGCGCAGGTAAAAAGCGCGGTGTTGCTTGCAGGGCTTAACGCAAGCTCGCCCACTAGGGTTACCGAAAAAATCAAAACAAGACCGCACACCGAGGAAATGCTCCGCCGATTTGGTGCAGATATTACGGTGGACGGCAATACGATTAAGCTAAACCCAAGTAAGCTGAGCGCGGCGGAGATTACAGTCCCGGGTGATATTTCCTCGGTGTGCGGTCTTG
>SVHR01000060.1 GCA_015055705.1 Clostridiales bacterium
CTATCCATTGTCCCGGACAGTGCGTGTAAAAATTTTTCAAACACGTTCATTGTTCCTAATGCTTTTTCAATTAAGCGTATCATAGATATTTCCGCCCCTTCACTTAATTTTCGTTTCTACATTACATCTTCTGTTTGATAGCATATGCAGTCTTTGGAATGGGCATTAATTACCCCTATAGCCTGCAAAAATGAATAAATTATGATCGAGCCAACAAAGGTCATTCCGCGCTTTGTTAGATCCTTGGAAATTTTGTCGGACAGCGGCGAGGTCGTCCTTACAGTAAAATCCTCGTAAACAACCTTACCACCAGTAAACGACCAAATATAAGTATCAAACGATCCGAATTCCTTTTGTATAGCTTTATAGATGCCGCTGTTTTTTATGGCTGCATCTATTTTGCGGCGGTTACGGATTATGCCTACGTTTGAAAGTAATTCTTTCTTTTTTGCTTCGTCATAGGCGATAACCTTATCAATATCGAAGCCGTCAAAAGCAGCTCGAAAATTTTCGCGCTTATTTAGTATACACTCCCACGATAGTCCTGCTTGAAAGGATTCGAGAATCAAGAGCTCATAAAGCTTTTTATCGTCGTGAAGCGGCTTGCCCCATTCCTCATCGTGATATCTTATGTAATTTTTATTGCTTAGGTTGACCCAACTGCACCTATGCTTATAAACCATAGATTAAACCTTAAGCTCTGCGATAAAACCAAGGTCGTCAGAATGCTTGTCCAAAATGGGCTGAATGCACTCCGTAATAAAGCTTTCTACCTGCTCCTTAGATCTGCCGATAAACATAGCGGGCGAAAGCATATCGTCAAGCTTATCCTTAACTGCGGCAAAGTGCTCGTCTGCCTTTATTCGCTCTATTAGATCGTTGTCAAGTCCTTCCTTTACCCTCTTACCGCTTATCATCGACAAATCTCTGATTACGCCGTGAAGCTCCTGCCTGCTGCCGCCATGCTTTACACACTCCATAATGATATTCTCGGTAGCCATAAAGGGAAGCTCGGCGCGAATATGCTTGTCGATAACCTTTTCGTACACAACCATACCGTCTGCAACATTGTTGTAAATATTCAAAACGCCGTCAATCGCAAGGAACGCTTGCGAAATCGTGATGCGCTTGTTTGCGCTGTCGTCAAGAGTACGCTCTAACCATTGCGTTCCTGCAGTAATAGCCTCGTTGATAGGAAGCGAAACCACAAACCTTGCAAGTGCGCAAATACGTTCGCTACGCATAGGGTTGCGCTTGTACGCCATAGCCGATGAGCCGATTTGCGACTTCTCAAACGGCTCCTCAAGCTCCTTGTTGCTTTGTAAAATTCTAAGGTCATTTGCAAACTTATATGCACTTTGAGCGATTTGCGACAAAACGCTGAGCACGTTATAATCAAATTTGCGCGGATAGGTTTGTCCCGTAACTCTGTACGCCTCGGTATAGCCCATCTTTTCTACGACCTTTTTCTCCAGCTCGTCCACTTTTGCTCCGTCACCGAATAGCTCCAAAAAGCTTGCCTGCGTGCCCGTCGTTCCCTTTACACCGCGCAAACGGATTTTTGCAAGTAGCTCGCTGAGCGATTCGTAGTCAAGAAGCAAGTCCTGAATCCAAAGGCATGCACGCTTACCAAGTGTAGTGAGCTGTGCCGGCTGTAAATGTGTATAGCCCAGCATGGGGAGCGATTTATATTTTAAAGCAAAACGTGCAAGCTTGTCCATTACGGCAACAAGCTTTTTTTGTACGAGCTTAAGTGCATTGTCAATAACGATGACCTCTGCGTTGTCCGTTACAAAGCAGCTTGTCGCACCAAGGTGAATAATAGGCTCTGCCAACTTTGCCTGCTGAGCAAATCCGAAAACGTGAGCCATAACGTCATGGCGCACAACCTTTTCGCGAGCGGCAATCACGTCGTAGTTGATGTCCAAAACGTATTTTTTCATTTCGTCAATCTGTTCCTTGGTGATGTTAAGGCCAAGCTCCATTTCGCTTTCGGCAAGAGCTATCCACAGCTTGCGCCAGGTGGAATACTTAAAGTCGTCAGAAAACAAGTAGGACATTTCTTTAGAAGAATATCTTGTGTTTAACGGATTTTCGTACAAATCTCTCATAATAAGTTCCTCTTATGAATCAAAAAAGTATGTTGCGGCGTTCGTGTACAAAACTTTGCGGATTGTGGAATCTGAATACCCCTGCCGTATCATAGCCAGAACAAGGCTATCCATGCCGTCGTACGACTTTAGGCCTTGCGGTAAATTGCTTGTACCGTAAAAGTCCGTACCAATAGCAAGATTTTTGTCGCCAAAACGAGTCAAAAACCAATCAATATGGCGAATGACGCACTCCACGGTAGGCTCGCCCAAAAAATCACCCACAAAACACAATCCAACTATGCCACCACTGTTTATTATAGCAGAAATTTGCGCGGCTGTCAAATTGCGAGGGTGATTATTTATGTCATAAAAGCAGGTATGACTGCATAATACCTTATTTGCCTTATCGACTACGTCAAAAAAACTGCTTTTGCCTAAGTGCGCCGTGTCAACAGGAATATGATTTTGGTTAAGAAAATTAATCATTTCCACGCCCTTCGCGCTTAGTCCCTCGGTAGAATACGCACCGCCGGCAAGTCCGTTGTAGGTGTTCCATGTTAGCCCCACATACATAAGGTCGTATTTTTCCAAAATTCTTGGATTGTCTGCAAAAACGGCGCAATCCTCTACGGCAAGCATTTTGCCTACTCCTGTATTTAGCAAATTTACAGCTGCATAATAACTAAGCCTACTGGTCCAAACAGCGTAAATTATATCACCTTTTACCGTTTTTGCACCGCAGGTTAGCGCATCGTTATGTAAATCAAAAAATTTCATAACTATATATATGCGCAAAGAAAAGCTATGTTAAATCCAAACCGCCTTTAGGACACAAAAAAACCCTCGAGCTTAGTCGAGGGTTCAGTTTGTAAATTATTTGTTGTCTTCAAGGTTAAGACCCTTAAGAAGATCAGCAAACGGATTGTTGGTGGATTCCTCACTCCAACCGTTTTGCGAATCATCCTCTTCCTTGGGCTTGCGTTCCGTCTTTCTGGGGCGGTTAGCAAACTTCTTATTTCTTTCCTTGGTTTCCTCTTCGGTAGCTTCGGTCTTAGCTTCCTGCGCTACAGCTTCCTCGGGGAGGCAAGCCTTGATGCTGAGGGTAATTCTTCTGGTTGCTTCGTCGATAGCAAGAACCTTTACGTCTACGGTGTCACCGATCTTTACAACCTCGTTCATGCTCTTAACGAAAGAATGAGCTGCTTCGGATACGTGAACCAAGCCCTCGATACCCTGCTCGATCTGAACGAAAGCACCAAACGGAACGATGCTTACAACCTTGCCGGATACTACGGTACCAACAGGATACTTCTCCATAGCCGCTGCAAACGGATGCTGCTGAAGCTGCTTGTAACCAAGAGATACACGACCCTTCTCGCGGTCTACGCTGAGAACAAGGAAATCGTAGGTCTCACCGATTTTGAGAACCTCGTCAACGGTCTTAATGTGATTCCACGAAAGGTCCACGATATGTGCAAGGCAATCAAAGCCGTCAACGCTTACGAATGCACCGAATGCGGTGATGCGCTTAACGGTACCGCTTACTACAACATTGGGAACAACGTTAGCCCAGAAAATTTCCTCGCGCTCCTTGCGCTCTGCCTCGAGAACCTTCTTCTGGCTTGCAATAATCTTGTGTCTGTTGTCGTCAATTTCCAAAACGGTAAGACGCAACTTTTTCTTTACATAAGCCTTGAGGTCTTTGGGGAAACCAACCTCTTTAACCTGCGATGCGGGAACGAATACGGTGTAGGTACCAAGCTTTGCAAGCAATCCACCCTTAGTCTCGCTGGTAGCGGTAACTTCGAATACCGAACCGTCACGGATGGAATCAACAACCTTGTCGCCTTCCTTAATCAAATCAACACTGCGCTTAGACAAGGGAACGCCCTCGCCGTCTGCATCCTTAGTGCCGATAATAACTGCTTCGATTTCCATTCCCGTGGTAAAGTCTGCGGGATTATAGCTTCTGTCGATATTAACTTCGTCGTTTGCAATAATGCCGTCATACTTGCCGCCGATGCTAAGTCTAATGCCCTTATCGTCAGCCGAGATAACCTTACCAACCACTCTCTTACCTTTGCGGTAACTCATGAGAGATTCTTCTACACCTGCTTTAAGCTCTTCCGAAACAAGAACCTCTTCAACGTTTTGACTCATGTAACTTTTAACCTCCATAATCAACTCTGTCGGAGTTGACGCGCCCGCTAAAATACCTATGGTATCGTCGGGACTAAATTTAATTTTTTTTATATCGTAAATACTTTCGACGAAGAAGGTTTGCTCCAAAATGCCCTTACTGATACTAAAAAGCATCTTTGTATTCTTGCTTTTGGCACTGCCCAAAACGAGAACCTTAGTACATTTTTTTGCAAGACTTTCTGCCTCCGATTGTCTTACCTTGGTAGTATAGCAAATTGTGTCGAAAATAACAACTGTTTTTACTCGGTCTTTATTGATTTTTTTTATAAAAAAAGCATATTTTTTTGGTGGAACTGTCGTTTGGGACACAAAACACAGGTTTTGGTGAGTATAAAGATCTTCTAACTCATCTTTTGAAATGTCGTCGCCGTCAAAAATTGACGCCGTATAATTACACCAACCGTTGATACCAATCACCTCGGGGTGATTTTTGTCGCCCACGATTACTATATGGTATCCTTTGTCGTAATGCTCCTTTACAATATCGTGAATCTTTTGTACGAAAGAACAAGTCGCATCTATAATTTGCCTGCCTGATTTTTGTAGCTTATTATAATCATCCTCGCCCACTCCGTGCGAACGAATAACAACCTTGTCTGCTGTAATCTCGTCCACCGTTTGTGCCGCATAAATTCCTTTTGCTTCCAGAGAAGAAAGAACTCTTTCGTTGTGAGTAAGCTCGCCTAATGTGCAAACGGACGGCAAATTTTGCTCGGCAAGCCTTATTGCCCTGTTTACGCCGGGGCAAAAGCCGAGATTGTCCGAAAAAATTACCCTCATTGATTATCCTCGCCGCCTAACGCAGCTTCGTTTTCTTGCCCGGAATCAGCTTCATCATTTTTCGCATCAACCTTTACTGCAATTTTATTTTTCTTTTTCCACCTTTTGTTGGCTTCATAATCGTCAATAGACGCCTTGTATTCTTCCATTTTTGAACCTATGATTTTAGAAGCCTGCTCCATCTGCGAAGCATCAAACTTTTTGCCGTAAAACTCGGTTAGGTCAATAGGCTCGCCTACGTAAACACACGTGCGACGAAACGGCTTCAGCTTACGCTGAAAAATCACGGGCACAAGAGGCGCTTGACCCTTAATTGCAAACATCGCCGCGCCACCCTTTACTGCCTGAATGCTTTCATCCGTGCGATTGCGTGTTCCCTCGGGGAACATCGCTATGCCCTCGTTGCTTTTTAGATATCCAAGACCGGTCCTTACTGTGCCGATATCCATGTTGTTACGGTCAACAAAAAAAGCACCCATCCTTGTAAAAAACCAAGCGACAAAACGTTTTTTTTGAAACTCTTTTTTTGCTAAAAAGTGTCTGTACCCGGGGAATTTTGCTACCAAAAACGGAATTTCTCTAAAGGTCAAATGGTTGCTTATAAGAACAACCTTGCCGTCCTTTGGCACGTTGTTCTTATTGCCCATAATTTTAACGGGATATAACAGCCTAAATATCCAACCGAAGCTGAATCTCATAAAGTTGTAAAAACCTTTCATTAGCCTTTCCTTATAAATCCAAGCATTTTTTGTTTTACCTCGTCCACACTTAGCGAGGTGCTGTCTATTTCGATAGCATCATCTGCCTTTTTAAGCGGAGAATGCTGGCGATTCATATCATTATAATCGCGCTTTGCTATGTCCTCGCGAATTTGCGCTTCGTCACATTTCTCACCGCGGGCAAGTAACTCGAGGTATCTGCGATGTGCGCGCTCCTCTACGGATGCCGTAAGATAGAACTTGTAATCAGCATTAGGCAAAACCACCGTTCCGATATCTCTACCGTCAAGCACAGACGGACGCAACGATGCTATTTTGCGCTGAAGGTCCACCATAAATATTCGTACGCAATGAAGCGCCGAAATGTCACTTGCCATTTTAGAAATATGGTGCTCACGAATTTGCGTGCTTACGTCCTCACCGTCCAAAAAGACCTGCGTACCACCCTCACTTGCCAACACATCTATAACGGTGTTGCCAATTAGCTCCTTAACTTTGGGCTCGTCGTTTGCGGCAATACCCAACCTATAAGCCTTTAGCCCAAGCGCACGGTACATTGCACCGGTGTCAAGATACGTTATACCAAGCTCGGAAGCAAGAATTTTTGCAAGCGTGCTCTTTCCTGCTCCGCTCGGTCCGTCAATTGCAATTTTCATAAAACAAATCCTTTCTTAATTTTTTTGTTTCGTATAAATATACCGGAGTACTGCTTTCGCCCTCGTGCAAAATAAGCACTCTTAAGGTCAGCGGCATTCCATCCTTAATATTAGGCTCTAAGCAGCTAAATAGCGGCACAGATGCCGAATACTTTTGCCTAAATGTGGCCGCGGGATAAGCCGCCGTAATATCGGCAGTTAGCGAAAATATCACGCAGACCATATCTTTATACAAAAGATTATTTACTTTTATAAGCTCGTCAAACAGCTCTATAGTTTTTACGGTAATTTCCTCTAACGTGTCCGAGCAAAAATTTACCGCTCCTCTTATTGCTTTCATACCATTTTCCTCAAATGATTTGCCGCGGCAAACGCCGTAGACCACGCAATCTGCAAATTATATCCGCCCGTTAATGCGTCCACATCAAGCAGTTCGCCAACTATATACAATCCACCAACGAGCTTACTTTCCATCGTTTTTGGATTAACCTCTTTAAGCTGTACGCCACCGCTTGTCACAATAGCAACCTCGATATTATCAAGTCGATTGACTGTAAACGTAAGATTTTTTAGCAATCCCACAAGCGCCGATCTTTCTTCTTTGCTGATAAGATTAACTTTTTTGTTCGGTTGTATGCCGCACCTATTTACTATATACGGTATAAGGCTTTTTGGAAGTAAGTCATCAAGCGAATTGCGAAAATCCTTGTTTACATTTTGCTCGAAATCGCGTAAAATTCGCTTGTCAAGCTCGACAAAGCTTAACGCCGGCTTTAGGTCAATACTCAAAACCTTGTCGCCGTCAATTCTGTTAATAAGTGAGGACAACGTCAACACGCACGGCCCGCTTACCCCGTTATGAGTAAAAAGCATTTCACCAAACTGCGAAAACTCTTTTTTGCCGCACGTTACTTTTACTGTCACATTTTTTAGCGACAGCCCCTCAATTTGCGTAACGTCTTCTTTCAAAATTATCGGACAAAGCGCAGAAACAGGCTT
>SVHR01000061.1 GCA_015055705.1 Clostridiales bacterium
TGCCCTTTATGATAACCTCTAGTGCCTTTATTGGGTCTAAGGGTAGCCCTAAAGCATGGGCAAAGTCGTTTCCTCTGCCGCTTGGAATAAAGCCGAGTGAGGTTTTATCAAAGGACGTCATGCCATTAAGCACCTCGCTGAATGTTCCGTCGCCGCCAACTGCAACGATGGTTTTTGAGCCATTAGCTACAAGCTCGGAGGTAAGGCGGGTTGCGTGGCCGGCTTCTTGCGTGATATGTACTTTATATTCAATATTGTTTTTATTGCAATAATCGGTGATTTTTGTTAGGGCTTTTTCTCCCGATCCATGTCCGCTTTTGACGTTGACAATAAAATCCATAAACATCTCCATAATGTTTGATTATAACAATATACTATCAAAAAACTTAAAAAATTGCAAATAATTGTTGCGACAAAATAGATATTTGTGTTACAATATTTTTATGAAAAACGTAGCACAAGACGCAAAAATAGAAGTGCCGCCTTTTTTGCGGAATATTGCTCAGCAGGCCGCCTGCCCCATATATATCGTGGGTGGGTATATTCGCAACAGCTTATTGGGGCTTCCCAAAAGTGACATAGATATTTGTGGAGAGCTTTTGCCGGACCAGCTTAATATAAACGCCAAAATTGTTTCCGTCAACCGTAGACTTGGAACGGCGCTTATTACGGACGGAGTGGAGTGCTACGAATATACGCCCTTGCGCAAGGAAAGCTACGGAAGCGGAGGTGATCACTGCCCGCAAGATGTAACCTTTGGGGTGACTGTTGCCGAGGATGCAAGGCGCAGAGATTTTACCGCAGGCTCGGTATATTACAATATACTAAGCGGAGAATTTATCGATCCTTATGACGGAATTAAGGATATATTTAGCAAGATTCTCCGTTCTGCCGATCCTTACTTTACACTCAACGATGACGGACTGCGCTTGATGCGCCTCGTTCGTATAGCCGCCGAAACGGGCTTTGATATAGACCAAAAGACGTTTGATGCGGCAAAGGAATGTAGGCATCGCCTTAAAGATATTTCGCCCGAGCGAAAAAGGCAGGAGCTTGATAAAATTCTTACGGCTGACCTAAAATACGGGGTGGAGGATGCTCATTATCGCGGAGTATGTCTGCTTCGTGAGTTAGGACTGTGGGAGTTTATAATCAAAGAAGTTGCCGACATGGATGGCGTACAGCAAAATCCGTTGTACCACAAGTATGATTGTCTTGGGCATAGTCTTATGGCCGTAAAGTTTGCGCCACCTGCTGTAAGACTTGCTGCTCTTGTACACGACATAGGCAAGCCTATTTGCATGCAAAGGGACGGCAATACTTATGCTCACGCCGATGTGGGTGCCCAAATGGCGAGAGATGCCCTTGGACAAAAGGGGCTTAAGTACCCCAACGAGGTAGTCAATAGAGTTTCTCAGCTTATAAGAATTCATATGTATGATATGAGTGGCAAGACAAGGCACAACAAGGTTAAAATATTCTTAGCTGAGAATTTTCATCTTGCCTTAGATCTTATTGAGCTTATTATTGCAGACGGTAAGGCAACCGGTGCAAAGGAAATTAAGCTTCCGCATAGGTTTACAGACATTTATAACGAACTTGTTCAAAGCGGTGCACCCATCAAAATTACAGATCTAAAAATAAACGGTAAGGACGTTGAGGCGGCAGGCTTTTTTGGTAAAGAAATTTACAATGAGCTGTATCAGCTGTGGCGAGATTGTGTAATCGACCCTTCACTTAATACGGAGGAAAAGCTAAAGGAAAAAATTGCAAGGCGAAAAAAGCGCAAATAAGAATAACCAAGCGGCATACGGAGCATTATATCCGTATGGGATTTAAGCAAAAAATATCATTTTTGAGTATACTGATTATGCTGTTTGCAGTGCCTGTAAAGGCAAATATTTCAAAAGCAGAATCGGTAACGTACATACAGCTATTTTACGAAGATAAGACCTTTGAATATAGGGACGAACATATCGAACCAAGCAATCATATGGTTGCTCAGGAAATTTTTGTACGCAAAATCAACGCACCGTATGCTCAAAAAATGGAATTTGTGGGTCAAAAAATAAGGGGCGGGGCAAGCTATAAGGTGGCGCTGCTTGTGTGCTTTCCGTTGCTCGAGCGTACTGTAACTAAGGCAATCGAGGATATAAATACTTTGCCAACAGACAGTCAAATTAGATTTTACCCAAACTCAAAAAAAATGTTTGCTATCAGTCGCGAAGCAGACGGCTTGCGTGTAGACGAGGATAGACTGTATATGGATATTTATTTCGCCCTTCTTGCATCTAACACGGCTAAAATTCAAATACCTACAAATAAGATTAAAGCAAGTGTTACGGTAAAGGACAACGTCGCCGCAACAAATCTACGCGCAAAGTATTCAACCGATTTTTCGTCCAGCGGTGACGAGCGCAAGCATAATATTAAGCTTGCGCTTTCTAAGCTTAACGGAGCGGTTATTGGCAGTGGCGAAACGCTAAGCTTCAACGACAAGGTGGGAAGACGTACGGCGGCAAACGGCTATAAGGAAGCCAAGATTATTAAGGGTGGCAAATATGTTCCCGGTGTGGGCGGCGGCGTTTGTCAAGCCTCGACAACACTTTATAATGCCGCGTTGCTGTCCGACCTCGAAATAATTGAGGCAAACAGGCACACGCTTCAAAGTACCTACGAAAAGGCAAGCTTTGATGCTATGGTAAACTCAGGCTCAAGCGACCTAAAAATTCAAAATGACGGAAGCTTTCCTGTTTTTGTGAGAGCGTATTCTAAGGGAGTTAAGGCGTACGTTGAAATTTACGGTACGCCGATTCCGTATAAGATAGAGCGCAAAAGCGAAATTACCTATACGGGGGAGATGCCTAAATATGACGAAATCGTCGACGAAAAATACGAGTATTTCGAGCAAGGCACCATGTCGGGAACTCGCAAAGCGGTATCGTATTCTCATCCCGAGGTGCACAGTAAAGGATATTTACTTTACTATGATTATCAGGGAAATTTGATACAAACAAAGCATATAAGGACGGATAAATACAGCTCGGTAAAGGGCGTAATTGCGATAGCCCCGTGATTGTAAACTCAAACTTTTCTACTTTTTTCGCCAAACTTTTAATTGCTTTTTTTGGTGTTTGCAATAACTTTATATTCTTTGATTGACAAATAGGCATCCGTGTAGTATAATACCCATACATTATCGTGGAGGGTAGTATGCTGTTTTCTGCTGCAGGTTGGTACGGATTTTTGATTGCTTCGGGTATGGCGATTTGCGTTGTTCTCGCTTATTTTATGGCGAAAAAGCGCGGTTACGACCCCGATATTATTTTTGACGTAGCGCTTATTTGTTTGCCGCTTGCAATTTTGGGGGCAAGAACGTACTACGTTTTGAACGACATTGCGCACAATGATGCAAAATGGACGATAGCCGAGTTTTTTGGATTTTTCGACGGAGAGTTTGTGGGCTTTGCAGGGCTTGCAATATACGGCGGTTTGCTTGGCGGCATTCTTGGCGGTATTATCGTGCGCCTTATTAACAAACGAAAGCCGCTTGACAAGCAAATTACTTTTGTTCAGCTTCTTGACCTTGCTTTTTGCCTTGTGCTGTTCGGTCAAGCGATTGGCAGATGGGGCAATTTTGCAAACGGAGAAGCGTACGGTCAGCTTATTACCGACGCTAATTGGCAGTGGTTTCCGTTTGCCGTTTTTATCGAGGGCGGCAAGATGGGTACCGGGTGGTACAATGCTTGCTTCTTTTACGAGTCAGCGTGGAATCTTATAGGCTTCGGGCTTTTGACTTGGCTTTACATGGGTAGGCGTAAGAGCTTTGACGGATTCTATATCGCATCGTACTGTATTTGGTACGGCTTTATCAGATTTTTAGTCGAGGGACTTAGAAGCGACAGCATGTATTTTGGTCCATTTAAGGCAAACCGTATTATAAGCGCGGCAATTTTCCTTGTTGGTGTGAGCGTGATTGTTTACCATATAATTATGGCGCGCAAGTCCGGTAAAAAGGTATTTATTTTTGTGGACGAAAGCAAGCTTAGCCTTGAATATTACGGATATGATAAAACCATCGGTTACATAAAAACCGTTTTTGCCACTCAAAACGTGGATGCGGTAGATGCCTTGGCTGATACTCAAGCAGTGATTTCTAACGAGGAAGAGGGACAGACTCCGGATAATAGTGAGGAATGCGGCGAATGAAAACAAAGGTTGACAGCAAGACCTTAAATCTAACCGAGCTTATTACGGCATGTATCGTTGCAATTACTGGGGTGTTTTTGCTTCTTTGTGGGCTGGAAGTGCTTCCGTTTGTGATTGGGGATGTGTGGCTTGTGGCGACATTTGTGTGCTTCTTTGCCATTTCACTCGCGGTGTCGCTGATTCAAAAAAACGGAATTGCAATCGCCATGTGCTGGATTATGGGCGTGCTTGCTATTGCGCAGCTTTTTGTGGCATTTGGCATAGAGCTACGAAATATCTATCCTGCCTATGTTTTGGCAATTCCGCTTGGTGTGGCTAATTGCGCGGCGATAAAGGGATATCCTTCGGCTATAATAAAGGTGTCGCTTTGTCTTGTTGGTGTGGGCTTACTCCTATTTTTGGAAAGCAGTCGACTTTTGACTGCGGGAGTCGTTTTGCCAATTATCGTCGTGTATCTAAGCGTAATGGGTATAGGCTATGTCGCTATAAAGATGTACAGAAGAAAAAACAAGGACGATCAAAAAAATTAACCTTTGTATATAAGTAAGCATATAAATACCGACAAAAATAAAGCGGGGATAAAAAATGAGTTTTGACATAAAAAGAAAGGGTTATAGCACGAAGCAGGTTGACGAGTTTATCGCCGACCTACAGGGCGCGTCTGTAAAAAAAGACGAGCGCATTGCCGAGCTTACTGCCGAGGTTTCTTCGCTAAAGCAAGAGCTTAGCAAAAATGACGGTAAGCGCGAGCTTATCGTAAAGGCAATCTATTCGGCGCTAAGTAAGGCAGAGCAAATCGAGCAGCTTACAAAGGCAAAATACGATGCGGAAATGGCAAGGCTAAAGGCTTTTCACGAAAAATGGGTGACGCACTATAATAACCTTCTTGCAAAGTATCCCATGGATGATGAGCTTATGGCGGTTAGCAAATTCAACAAGGAAATGACCGAGGTAATAGGCGCACCGCAGTCGCAGTTTACCGCCGAAAGTGAAAGACTTGAGGCAAAGGACGGAAAGCCGCTGGATATTCCGCAAACTCTAAAGGACTATTTGGATTCTTCCGATATCGCTGCGACAAGACCGGGCAAGGATTCTATGGCGTATCGCACGGGTATAGCTATGGTAAATCCCGCGCTATCCACGCCGAGTGAGAGTGGGTTTAGCTTTGAGGAAGCGCTTAATCCCACAGCTGACCTTAACGAAATAATGAAAGACCTTGGACTTATGGGGGACGAATGAAAATTTCGAGAGTAACAAAGGATAGGCTGATTGCCGCCGCCTCGGTAGTGCTTATTGTGGCTTTCTTTTTTGGTTTATTTGGTATAGCCAAAAGCTGTGAACAAAAGGAGTATACCGTCAGCTTTTATGATGGCAAAACCTTGATAGGTACGGTTACGGTAGAGGAAGGGACAACAGTGCCTCGCTTTACGCCGGACGAGGATGTGGCTAAAGGGAGGACTTTTGATTGTTGGGTTACAGAAAGCGGAGATGAATACGACTTCTCGTTACCTGTTCAAAGTGACCTAAGCCTATATGCAAGGTGGAATAACGAATAAAAAAATTTATAACCGAAAACGAAAGTGCAGAAAAATACTTGACTTTCGTTTTTTATTATAATATAATTTGTATTGAGCCGTTTGGGCAGGGTGTCAAACCTGCTGTAAGCAGTACCCGATCCAACGGAGACATCATTGAGGAGGTGCTATAAAAATGTATGCAGTTGTAATTTCCGGTGGCAAGCAGTTCAGAGTCAGCGAAGGCGAAGAAATCGAAGTAGAAAAGCTTGACCTCGAGGTTGGCGCAAAGGTGGAGCTTAAGTCTATCCTTAAGGTAGACGGCGAAGCAGTTTCGACCGAAAGCGGAGTTGTAAATGCGGAGGTTCTCGCTCACGGTAGAGGCAAAAAGATCACCGTGTACAAGTACAAGGCGAAGAAGAACATTCGTAAAAAGCAAGGACACAGACAGCCGTTTACCCGTATTAAGATTCTTTCCATCTAAGCATGACGGTAGTCGAGATTGTACGAAAGCAAGGGCATATAGTTTCACTAAGCGCAGATGGCCATACTGGCTACGGCGTAGAGGGTGAGGATATTGTTTGTGCGGCATTAAGCAGCATAATCCAAACCGCGCTTTTGGGACTTATGCAGGTCGCGGGCGTCGCTGTAAAGTTTACTCGCCGAGATGATGACGGATTTTTGGAGTTTACGCTCCCCATGCTCTCCGAGCAGACAAGACGTGACGCAGATATGATACTCGACACAATGCTTCTTGGAATATCTGATTTATACGAAACGTATTCGGATTTTATCGAGCTTAAACTTGTATAGTTTAGGCGTACTGATTAGGAGGTAAAGACAAATGTTTATTAATATTCAGCTTTTCGCGCACAAGAAGGGCGGCGGCTCGACAAAGAACGGCCGTGACTCGGCAGCGCAAAGACTCGGTGTCAAAGCAGGTGACGGCCAGCTCGTACATGCAGGCAGCATTTTGATTAGACAAAGAGGCACAAAATTTCACCCCGGTAGCAACGTAGGCAGAGGTAGCGACGATACCTTGTACGCACTCGTTACGGGCGTTGTAAAGTTTGAAATGTGCAGGAATAAAAAGCAAGTCAGCATTTATCCTGTTGCTTAATTGACGATAAGGGGGGGAGTATTCCCCCTTTTTGCTGACAACTTTTGGTAAAATTTTTGCTCGAATGTTGTTGGTGTACATTGTGTTTTAATGAAGTACGTTATTGAGGGTAACACAATCACAACTGAGCTTCCGCTTGATTTCGAGGCAATTCTTACATGCGGTCAAACCTTTCGCTTCAAAGAAGAGAACGGCGCATACGAGGTTTTTGCGCTCGGGCATAAATGCATTGCAAGCGGTAATAAGATAGTGACGGACAGCCCAAAATTCTTTGCTTCGTATTTCGACCTTGATACCGACTACGATAAGTTCATGGCTTCGCTTAGCGAGTTTGACGAGCTGAACGAGTGCATAAAAGTCGGTAAGGGTATAAGAATACTAAGGCAGGATTTGTTCGAGATGATAATCAGCTTTATCATTTCGGCAAACAATAACATACCTCGAATTAAGAGTATTATCAATAGACTTTGCGTATCGTTCGGCGAGCAAAAGGATGGCTATTACGCCTTTCCGTCGCCCGACAGATTAGCGCCTGTAACCAAAGAGGAATTCAGGCGCTAATCTGTCGGGCGA
>SVHR01000002.1 GCA_015055705.1 Clostridiales bacterium
TGAAAATACATATGTTCCCAAAACCACTGTCTACGATGGGTTATACGAAATAACGCGCTTTACAACTACTTATAAGTGCGCTGTGTGCGGTGATACATACGAAGAGACAAAAAGATATGAAACAAAATTAGGAGGATAACTTTATGAAAAAAGTCATTAAATTTATTGTTTTATCATTAACTCTTTATCTTTTATCTTTATTTATGATAGGGTGTAGTTTATTTATCAATAAGGAAAAAGTTGGTGAGGGATATTCTCAATCCACACTAACGCTCTATGATGGAGAAAACGCTACTCAATATGTAGCAAAGTACGGTACAAAAGTATCAATAACCATAACTGCAACCAAAAAAGGTTATTATTTTGAAGGATACTATGACGCGGAAGAAGGGGGGATAAAATATATAGACGGAGATGGAAATTCGTTGGTTAAGTGGGAGCAGTCGTTCCCAACTATATTATATGCTCGTTGGGGAGATATATCTACTTTACTGCAAGAAATAAATGTTTTTGACAACGAACCCCAAGATGGGGGTTTTAGTGGACAAAGAACAGCTATTGTTAAATTAAATAAGGAATTTAATTCTGCGCTTAAATCTAATTTTAATGAAAAAATCAAAATAGAGTATTCGATTGACTTGAAAATAGGCAATGGTTGGACGGCATCTCCTATTGGGATGTATGTAAAGGGGTATGACAATTCCGGGGCAAAGCGTTATACGGTTTTTACTCACACGCCTACTGTCGGAGAATTTTCAACATTTACGGGGAATGTCGAAATTACCGCGTCAGATTTTGTTGACGGAAATATTTATATTGTGGTTTGGAACACTAAAAAACAAATGGGAGCTTGGGCTTACCCTGTTTATTATTCTCGTAATCTTACCTTAAAGATTAGTTTTGTAGCGGAGTAATCAAAAAACAAAATGGAGAGAAAATAACTATATAATATAAGGGTAACAAAAAAACGGTAGGGTAATGCGTGTTATCCTTAGCGGAGAATTTATACTTTAGCAAAGTGCAAGCATCGCATTTGATCGGTCAAATGCAGAATGGGCGACCAAACCCATATCACAAACAGAAGGAGAGAACAAATCGGTTTTGTAACCGAATGTCCTCTCTTTTTTGATGGTCGGAAAGTGAAAATTTCCATTTTATGGTAAACACTATATATTGTGGTAGGGCTTGGGCTAAAGCAGAAAATATAGTATAAAAATTTTTCAAAATGGGCGTAATTTGGTTGACAAGACTTGGGTGGGTGTGGTATATTGTCACACGAAAGAAACGGCTTGAGAGTTATTGCTTAGTTAAGGAGCCGTACGCAATCGGAGCGAATATTTTGCAACAACCGCGTACGACCTTTTATCTTGAGCCCATTTACACGTAAGACAGCAGAGTAAGAGCGTGTAAAAATATCAAAGGGAAGGTGATTTTTATGTTTCAGGTAAGAAAGAGAGACGGCAAGCTTGTAGAATTCGATTTGTCCAAAATCACGACTGCGCTTAGCAAGGCGTTTAATGCAAAGCAGGTGAATTACACGGCAGATATGCTCAATACGCTTGCGCTCCGTGTTTCAGCAGATTTCCAAAAGAAAATTATTGACAACGTAATCAACGTCGAGGACATTCAGGACAGCGCCGAGGTTGTTCTTATTCAGACGGGCTTTGTTGACGTTGCAAAAAGCTACATACTTTACCGCAAGCAGCGTGAAAAGGTGCGTAACATCAGCAGTACCCTCGTTGACTACAAGAAGATTATTGACGACTACGTTAAGGTAAACGACTGGCGTGTAAAGGAAAACTCCACCGTTACCTATTCGGTAGGCGGACTTATCCTTTCCAACAGCGGCGCGGTTACGGCAAACTACTGGCTTAGCGAGATTTACGATGACGAAATCGGTGACGCACACAAGAATGCGGATATTCATATCCATGACCTTTCGATGCTTACCGGCTACTGTGCAGGCTGGTCGCTTCGCCAGCTTATTAAGGAAGGCCTTGGCGGCGTACCCGGCAAGATCACCTCGTCGCCCGCAGGACACCTTTCCACACTGTGCAACCAGATGGTTAACTTCCTTGGTATCATGCAAAACGAGTGGGCGGGCGCGCAGGCGTTCTCATCGTTCGACACCTATCTTGCGCCGTTCGTAAAAATAGACAACCTCAGCTACAAAGAGGTTAAGCAGTGCATTCAGTCGTTTATCTACGGCGTAAATACTCCGTCCAGATGGGGTACGCAGTCGCCGTTTACCAACATTACGCTTGACTGGGTAGTGCCCAACGACCTTGCGGAAATGAACGCAATCGTAGGCGGCAAGGAGGTAGACTTCAAGTATAAGGACTGCGCTAAGGAAATGGCGATGGTCAACAAGGCGTTTATCGAGATTATGATCGAGGGCGACGCTAACGGCAGAGGCTTCCAGTACCCGATTCCGACCTACTCTATTACCCGTGACTTCGACTGGTCCGAAACCGAAAACAACAAGCTTCTTTTTGAGATGACCGCAAAGTACGGCACGCCGTATTTCTCCAACTATATCAACAGCGATATGGAGCCTAGCGACGTCCGTTCTATGTGCTGCAGACTGCGCCTTGACCTTCGTGAGCTTCGCAAAAAGTCGGGCGGCTTCTTCGGCTCGGGTGAAAGCACAGGCTCGATCGGCGTTGTTACCATCAATATGCCGAGAATCGCATATCTGTCTAAGACCGAGGGCGAATTCTACGAGCGTCTTACCAAAATGCTCGACATTTCGGCTCGTTCGCTTAAAGTAAAGCGCGATACCGTAACAAAATTGATGGAAGCAGGCTTGTATCCGTACACCAAGAGATATCTTGGCACGTTTAATAACCACTTCTCCACAATCGGTCTTGTGGGTATGAACGAGGCTTGCCTTAACGCAAGCTGGATAAGAGCAGATATGACCAGCCCCAAGGCTCAGCAGTTTACAAAGAACGTGCTCAACTTTATGCGCAACAAGCTTAGTGACTATCAGGAAATGTACGGCGACCTGTACAACCTCGAGGCTACTCCGGCAGAGTCGACCTCGTACCGCCTCGCTAAGCACGACCGCAAGCGTTATCCGGATATCATAACCGCTTCCGAGGGCGATAAGACTCCGTATTACACCAACAGCTCGCACTTGCCCGTAGGATACACCGAGGACATCTTTGCCGCACTTGATATTCAGGACGAGCTTCAAACCCTTTACACCTCAGGAACGGTATTCCACGCATTCCTCGGTCAAAAGCTTCCCGACTGGAAGGCGGCGGCAAGCCTTGTACGCAAGATTGCCGAAAACTACAAGCTTCCGTACTACACGCTATCTCCCACCTATTCGGTATGTGCAGACCACGGCTATATCGCGGGCGAGGTATACGAGTGCCCCACCTGCGGCAGAAAGACCGAGGTTTACAGCCGCATAACCGGCTACTATCGCCCGGTTCAAAACTGGAACGACGGTAAGCGTGAGGAGTTCGCTTCGCGTAAGGTTTACGATGTTGCAAGCAGTAAGTTTACGGCTAAGGAAGCTAAGTGCTCGTGCGAAGCCTCGCATAACACCGAGATTATTACTTCGCCCATGCTTTTCACCAGAGAGGCTTGCCCCAACTGCAAGACTGCCAAGATGATGCTTGATAAAGCAGGCGTTGCATACGAGGTAATAAATGCCGAGGCGGACAAAGAAACGGCAGTACGTTATGGCATTTCTAAGGCACCGACGCTTATCGTGCCTACCGAATCGGGTATCGAAAGGTTCGACAACGCAAGCGAAATCAGAAGATATATAGAGAGTAGAAAATAATGTACGATATAATTGTTATCGGCGCAGGCGCGGCGGGAATGACCGCCGCGCTTTACGCATTAAGAAACGGTAAGTCCGTGCTTGTGCTCGAGGGCGAAAGCCTCGGCGGTCAAATCGCAACCTCGCCCAAGCTTGAAAACTATCCGTCCATAAAGGAAATAAGCGGCGAGAAGTTTGCCGACAACCTTTTTGAGCAGATTTCTGCCTTAGGCGCAGAGCTTGAAATCGATAGGGTGGTAGGCATAAACAAAGAGAACGGCGACTTTACTGTAAAGACCGAATATGGCGAGTATAAGGCAAGGGCGGTTATCCTTGCAACCGGCGTCAAGCACCGCGAAATTACTACCAAATCTAATAGATACGACCTCGTGGGCAAGGGTGTTTATTACTGCGCTATTTGCGACGGCCCGTTCTATAAGGGCAAGGAGGTTATGGTTATCGGCAGCGGTAACACCGCTTTGCAGTACGCTCTTATGCTGTCGGGCTATTGCTCTAAGGTTTATATCTATACCACCAAGGATAGATTTTTGGGTGACGGTAGACTTGTGACCAATCTTCTGGGCAAAGAAAATATCGAGTGGCGCAAAAACGTTAGTGTAACCGACTTTGTGGGCGACAAAACGCTTGCGGCGGTGGAGTACGTAGACGGCGATGGCAACACTCAAACGCACGAGATAACGGGCGTGTTCGTGGCCATTGGGCAGGTGCCCGACAATAAGGCGTTTGCGGAACTTGTCGAGCTTGATAGCCGCGGCTATATCGTAGCAGGTGAGGATTGCAGGACGAGGACGGACGGACTGTTCGTTGCAGGCGATTGCAGAACTAAGGCTGTTCGCCAAGTCGCCACCGCTTGTGCAGACGGAGCAGTTGCAGCAACCAACGCGGTTATGTATTTAGAGAGTATGTAAAGAAAAGGCCTAAGAGAAATCTTAGGCTTTTTTGCGCCCAAGGTCAAGCTATGCTTGTTGCAGCGCGGAATTGGCATCTTAGCGTAACTACCTCAATCGCGCCCAAAACAGGCTATGCCTGCGCCCAAGGACAAGCTTCGCTTGTGAAATTTTTGGGTTGCCTATTGACATTTACAAAATATGTGATATAATATAAAAAAATTTTTACGTGGGGGCATTATGGGAAGCGACAATAGCGGTATGCAGCCTTATGACCAAAAGGAATACACGCAAGAAATGTCGTATAAGGGAAGCGGCACTAACGGCGGACTGCGCAGAAGCGGTTACGTTGCGGGAACGCACGCCCGCATCGATGAGAGAGCAAGGAAGCAAGAGCTTACAGACATCGGCATAGCCACGAGAGAAGAATATGCCGATATAGAAAGTCATTCTCCAAATGGCCCCAAAATAATCAAAATGCAAAGAATCACGAGGACGTGTGCAATTCTTTTTGTCATGTTCATTTTGTCGATGATTTGTGGTGTTATTATTTCGGCGTTTTGGGGCGGCGGCTTGTGGCTTGACTTGGTATTGGTGCCGCGGTGGGTATCGTACTGTTTTTGCTCCCCGCGTTTGTCTATTTGCTTATATTACGATATAAACCGTGACGGATTAAGTAATGTTGTGGCAAAAAATATGGGTTGTTCACAAAATAAATATCCCCCCTAGGGAAGGTGGCAAAAATCTTTGATTTTTGACGGAGGGAGAGAAATGAAGGAATATAACAAAGCTAATATCCTTCTTGCAAAGGTGCTAAGAAAAAATATGACGCCTTGGGAACGAAAGCTGTGGTACGGTTTTTTAAGGAATTATTCGGTTCGCTTTCAACGTCAAAAGGCGATTGGTAATTATATTGCGGACTTTTATTGTGCCAAGGCAAGGCTTATAATCGAGCTGGATGGCGGTGGGCATTATACCGATAAGCAGGCAAACAGCGACGAAATCAGAACAAAGGCATTGGAGACTATGAATTTGACGGTTGTGCGAATTTGCAATTTGGATATCGACCGTAATTTTGACGGCGTATGTGAATATATAGATTTGACCGTAAAAAATCTCTACCTCAGTCAGCTGCGCTGACAGCTCCCTCATCAGATGGAGCTTCTTTAAGGTTGAGTTTATTTCCTGCCAAGAGGTGATAAGGATAGAAAATTACGCAAGATAGGTGAATTTAGTGAAAAAAGCATAGGTCTTGCACATAAAAAGAACCTCCCTATGACGAGGGAGGTGGCATTTTCGCAAGAAAATGACGGAGGGAGAGAAAAAAAGACAAAAACAAATGTCACAAAAAATCTCTTGCTCAGTCAGCTATGTTGACAGCTCCCTCATCAGATGGAGCTTCTTTAAGGTTGTGGCGAAAAAATTATACTCAGCCGCAAGTAGAGGGTAGCTTCTGGCACTATGGCAATGACGGCGAGATTATCGTTTGGTAAATAAGGTATATAGGTCGATTTTTATGTAATTTTTGGTGATCTTGGTTGCTTTTTAGTCCTATAACGATTTTTTGATACCTATACGTATAAATCGCACTCCCTCAAAAAAGGCAAATTGTTAAAGGCAGTTTCAACATCTTCTATGAAAATAAACCGCGCCATCTTCACGCCTTGGTGCGGTTTTCGGCTAATTTTAGAAAATTTACAAAATCAGCCGAAAAAGTATTGACGAGTGGATAAAATCAGAGTATAATACTTTTAGTGTTAGAATGCTATAGGTGTAAATGGAGGAGTTTATGAGCTATATCAACCGCCACATGGAAAATCGAATTTTAGAGCTGTCGCGGTCATATTCAGCCATACTTTTGACCGGACCGCGCCAGGCAGGTAAAACGACCATGCTTCGTGCTCTTGCGAAAAAGGAAAACAAGGGGCGTGAATACGTATCTCTTGATGACCTTACAACGCGCGCTATGGCAAAGAACGATCCTGCGCTGTTTTTGCAAATGCATAAGCCCCCCGTTTTAATTGACGAGGTTCAGTACGCGCCTGAATTGTTTACTTATATTAAAATTCATATTGACAAACACCACAATCCGGGAGATTTTTGGATGACGGGTTCGCAAATTTTTCGTTCAATGAAAGGTGTACAGGAATCGCTCGCAGGACGTGTAGCGCTTCTGCACATGTCGCCCATGTCACAGCGTGAAATCATCGGCGCAGAGTGTATTCCTTTCGCAACAAAAATGGAAACTCTTCTTGCTGAAAGTAAAAAGATTGAATCCGTAGATACGCCTACATTGTTTGAACGTATTTGGCGAGGCTCAATGCCCGGTATCATCGCAAAGCTTTATCCAGACCGAAATATGTATTACTCGTCCTATATTTCGACGTATGTGGAACGCGACGTTCGTGATATCTCAGGAACGGTAGATGCTCTTAAATTTAACCGCTTTATTACTGCTGTTGCGGCAAGAACCTCGCAACTGCTCAATTATAAAGCCATTGCGGACGATGCCGATATTGATATGGCTACGGCAAAGGCGTGGGTGGATATACTTGAAACGCTGGGGATCATTTTTATGCTCCATCCATACTCCAATAATGTGCTCAAACGCACAATTAAAACGCCTAAGGTTTATTTCTATGATACAGGACTTGTGTGCTATCTCACAAAATGGTCAAGCCCAGAGGTTGCCGAAAGCGGAGCGATGAGCGGCGCACTCCTTGAAAACTTCACGATATCAGAAATAATGAAGGGATATCAAAATGCAGGACTTCAGCCGTATCTTTACTTTTACCGTGATAAGGATGCTAAGGAAATCGACGTTGTTATGGAAGGCGACGGCAGGCTTTATCCCTTGGAAATCAAGAAAACTGCTATGCCCGACAAGCGCATTATTCGTACATTTGGCGTAATCGACCGCGGTCCGTTGCAAGTCGGCACCGGCGCAGTCCTATGCATGGCTGAACAATTTGGGGCATTTGACAAAGATAATCTTATCGTCCCAATTTGGATGATATAAAAACAAGGTTGTCGCAAAAGACGGTTGATTTTAATATCACCAGTAGGTTGTGACTAAGCCAAAAATAAAAAAGAGAAAACATTCTTATAAAAATTCAAAAACCAAAATGCTAATAGTGTTTATCTAAAACACATCGTGGCGCGATTATTAGATGATAGTCGCGCCATTATTTGGTTAGTATCCCCTTAGAATTGTGTTTGGCACATACTCACGGATAAGGTCAAGATATTGCCTTGCGGTGGTGGGGTCGACCTCGCTTAATCCCGAAGAAAGACAGCTGCCCGTGTCCTTAAACCGTTGCAGGGCGTATTTTTCCGCACCGGCTATCCATTCGCCTATAAGCGTCATATCCTGCTTGGTGTGATATTCTTTTATAAGGGTGGTGCGGAATTCATAGCTTATTACGTCGGACAGCAAAAGGCGAGCGCTTCGCTGTACGTTTGCCGTGTCGTAGCAGTCTATGCCGACCGTTTTGCCGTAAGAGGGCAGGCTGTTTTTTATGTCCATAGCAACGTAATCTATAAGCTTGTTGTCTATAAGCATACGTAGCATGGTCGGGTTGGTTCCGTTGGTGTCCAGCTTTATACGGTACCCAAGTGCTTTGATTTTTTGACACAGCTTGGGCAAATCGTCGTGCAGGGTAGGCTCGCCACCCGATATACATACTCCGTCCAAAATACCCTTGCGCTTAGTCAGATATTCAAAAATCTCGTCCGTGGGGATAGGGGTAAGGCTTTTTGAACCCAAAACAAGCGGCGAATTGTGACAAAAGCCGCACCTATAATTGCAGGAAGCGGTAAACAGCGTTGCCGCAACGTATCCGTCATAATCCACAAGGGAAAGCTTTTCTATGCCAAAAATTTCCATAACAGTAGTATAAACAAAAGGCTCGGCTTTGTCAAGTGCTGTGCCTTTTCGTATGGGATATACGTAGCCAAAAATTAAGGCACGTTATATACTTGACAAAAATATATTTTAGGTGTATAATACACCCACATTCAGCCGCAAGATATTTCATTCACGGCGTAAAAAAGGAGAACAAAAAAATGGATATACTCAAAAAATTACAGGAAATTGTTTGCGATTACAGAGGTGAGCAAATCGAGCTTAAGCCCGAAACCACCTTTGATGAGCTTGGCTTTGACTCCCTTGACAAGGTAGAGCTTTTGATGCGCCTCGAGGACGAATTTGACATGCAGTTCCCCGATGATATTCAGGTAAACGCAGTAAAAGAGATTGTTGATATTCTTAGCAAATAAATAAGTAAAAACAAAAAACGGTGGGTGCGTACCCGCCGTTTTTGTGTTATAGGGGTTGTGACAAGGTCAGGCTTGCCTCTAATAAATGCAGAATGCAAAATTATAAATAAAGAAAAATACAGTCTTTCATCAAAAACAGGCTTTGTTTGTAACTGCGCAATGGTAGTATATTAGCAGACTAAGCTCGCCGCGCCCAAAACAGGCTGTGCCTGTTAGGCGTTAAGGACTATAATCATCAAATTTTCTACTGCCGCAAAGATAAGCCAGCCCCAGTATGGAAGAAGCATAACCGAGCTTAAGGGGCGCATAAAAAATCCCAAGGTAACAAGCGAGGTTACCGCCGCTACAAGCAGGGCGTCTATAACAAAAGCTACGGTGTAGTCAACGTTAAAGAAGATAAAAGGCCAAAGCACGTTTAGCGCCAGCTGAACAAACCACAATATAATAAATGCGTTTTTTATATGCTCACCCGTGCGGTCGATGGGGCGGTAGGTAATCGCAAGATACAGCGACCAGCCTATCATTACGTAAAGTACCGTCCAAACCACGCTAAAAATCCAGTCGGGCGGAGCAAAGTCGGGAGTGTTTATTCCGACATAACCACGCATAGCTCCGCTAAGGAAGCCGCTAAGCGTTCCCACTCCTAAGGTGAACAGCACACAGCCGATAAACGTCCAAAATTTGTTTGATTTGGTTTTTGTCATTTCGTTTTGCATACCCATAGTATGTACGAAAAACGGCGCACTATACGTGCGTTTTTGTGCCATACGGCTAAAAAAGATGCAAGGCGTAGTCGTTTATAAACATCAAAATAGATAAGGCAATAAGGTAAATTGCAAAGCCGTCATATGCGGCCGAGGTTAGCTTAAACATTATCTTTATGGCAAAATAACCGCTTATAAGTGCGGCGATAAAGCCAAAAATCAGTGGCAAAAGGGGAGTGCTGCCAAGTCCCGTAGTAATTATATCAAGAAGCGCCGAGCCAATAATTATAGGGATAGACAGCAAAAAGCTAAACGATACCGATTTTTCACGCTCGTTGCCAAGCAGTAGCGAGGTGGATATGGTAGAGCCGCTTCGTGACAGTCCGGGGATTACGGCAAGCCCCTGCATAGCGCCGATTATTGCGGCATCAAAGTATGAAATGTCTGCCTTGACGGGCTTACGAAACCCGCTTGCAAGCAGTAGCGCGGCAGTAAGCAAAAAGGCAAATGGCAGCATCGCTCCGTCTAAGGCAATGTCCAGAATGGGATTCAGCGCAAAAATTACGCCAAGCGAAAACAGCGATGCGACGATAACGTGCCCCCACCTTCTTGGGGTACGTATAAGCAAAATCAGCTCCTTTCGCATTACTATACATACTGCAAGCAGAGTGGCAACGTGCAGCATAAGCGTAAAGCTAAGGTCGCTTTGCACGCCGAGTAGCCTTTCGGCAATAAGTATATGCCCACTGCTCGAAATCGGTAAAAACTCGGTCAGTCCCTGAATTATTCCTACTATTATTGCTTGCCAAACGCTCATACGGTAAGTATATGCCCAAGCGGCGGCTAATTATAACCGCGGCTTGTGCAAAGGCGAGAGCGTTTTGGTTGATGACGGGCGCAAAATCTGCTTGGCAATATTTGGTTTGGCGTGGCTTTTGGTGGCAAAAAAATATGGTTGAGGTATGATATGCCAATAAAAATGCTTGCATTTTTTTCGCATTTTTGATATACTACAGTATATTTTTGTTTGAGGTGAATTTTTATGGCAACCGTAGAAATTATTATGGGAAGCAAAAGCGACTTAGACGTTGCCCGTCCCGCGGCGACAGTGCTTAAGGAATTCGGCGTTGACGTAGAGGTTAAGGTGCTTAGCGCGCACCGTACACCAAGCGAGGTTTCCGCACTTGCATCTTCGGCACTTGAACGCGGCGTAAGGGTTATTATTGCCGTTGCGGGCAAGGCGGCGCATCTTGCAGGCTTTATTGCGGCTTCTACTCCGCTTCCCGTTATCGGCTTGCCCGTAAAAAGCTCGTTTATGGACGGAATGGACAGCTTGCTTTCTACCGTTATGATGCCAAACGGCGTGCCTGTTGCAACGGTAGCGGTAAACGGCGGACAAAACGCAGGCTTGCTTGCTTTGCAAATGCTTTCGCTTGGAGACAAGGTGCTTATGGACAAGCTTATTGAGTACAAGCAAAAGATGCGTGAGAAAGTAATCGACAGCAACGAGGGACTCGAAATTTAATAGATTTTTTTTAGCGACGGAGGAAATAGGAATGAACAGCATTATTGTTCCCCAAAGGGAACTCAACGAGGAATGCGGAATCATCGGCATAAAAAGCCTCGAGAAAAAGGCGCTCGCGTACGATATCTACTTTGGACTTTTTGCGCTTCAGCACCGCGGACAGCAAAGCGCGGGTATTGCAGTTACATACGAGCCCCGCAAGGTTTACTACTACAAAAAGATGGGGCTTGTCAACGACGTTTTTGACGAGGAAAACCTTAAGGAATTTCCCGCCGGCGACTGCGCTATCGGTCACGTAAGATATTCTACGTCCGACTCGAACAACGTAGTCAACGCTCAGCCCATCATCTTCTACGGCAGATTCGGCCGTATGGCGATTGCTCACAACGGCAACATCATTAACTGCGACAGCCTAAAAAGCACGCTTATCAAAAAGGGTCACGTTTTCCAAAGCTCGATTGACTGCGAGGTTATCGCTTCGCTTATCAACCTTTACAGCGAGGGCGGCTTGCTTGCCGGTGTCGAAAAGGCAAGTGCCGAGCTTGAGGGCGCATTCTCCTTCGTGGTTATGGCGGACGGAAAGATGGTTGCGGTACGCGACCGTTACGGTCTTAAGCCGCTTGTTATCGGCAAGAAGGGCGACGACATAATCTTTGCAAGCGAAACGTGTGCGCTTGATACCCTAAATGCGGAATTCGTTCGCGACGTTCAGCCGGGCGAAATCGTAGTGGTTGACGAAAACAACAATATGAGCAGTACGTTCTTGCCGGGCGTAAAAAAGAACCTCTGCGTATTCGAGTACGTGTATCTCGCTCGCAGCGACTCCGAAATGGACGGAAAATACGTATACGATATGCGTTATGAGTGCGGCAAGCACCTTGCGGAGCTGTTCAAGATTGACGCAGACGTGGTTGCAGGCGTGCCTGACTCGGCAGTGGTTGCGGCTCGCGGCTATGCGGAAACGGCAGGACTTCCGCTTGTGGACGCTCTCAGCAAAAACAGATACATAGGCAGAACCTTTATTCAGCCCAACCAAGCGCTTCGCGAAAAGGGCGTAAGAGTAAAGCTTAACGCAATAAAGAACAACATCAAGGGCAAAAGACTTATCCTTGTGGACGACTCTATCGTTCGCGGCACGACCTCGATGAAGATTATCAAGCTTCTTCGCGACTGCGGAGCAAAAGAGGTACATATGCTTATTGCTTCGCCTGTGGTTAAATTCCCGTGCTACTTTGGCGTAGACATCGACTCTAAGGAAAAGCTTATCGGTTGGGACAAGACCGAGGAGGAAATTTGCAAGATTATCGGTGCGGACAGCCTTCACTATTTGCCGCTTGAATATCTTATCAAGGCGGCGGGCGGCAAAAAGTGCGAGTACTGCGCCGCTTGCTTCGACGGCAAGTATCCTGTTGATATGGAAAACTTCAACTGTGGAAAATTCGTTTTGGATATATAAGGAGGATTTATGGCGATTGATTACAAGAGCGCAGGCGTAGACGTAGAACGCGGCTACGAGGCTGTGAAACTCATGAAAAAGCACGTTAAGGAAACGTACAACGACAGCGTTTTGGGCGACATCGGCTCGTTTGGCGGACTATATGCGCTTGGCGAGGGCGAAAATGCGGACGTTTTGGTTGCAGGCACCGACGGCGTAGGTACCAAGCTTAAGTACGCGTTCGTGCTTGACAAGCACGACACCGTGGGTATCGACTGCGTGGCAATGTGCGTAAACGATATCGTTTGTCAGGGCGCAAAGCCGCTTATCTTCCTTGACTATATCGCACTCGGAAGACTTGTTCCCGGCAAGGTTGCCGAGATTGTTAAGGGCGTAGCAGAGGGCTGCAAAATGGCAGGCTGTGCGCTTATCGGTGGCGAAACTGCCGAAATGCCCGGCTTCTACGAGGGCGACGATTACGACATGGCGGGCTTCTCGGTAGGCATTGCTAAGCGCAACAAAATTATCACCGGCGAGCGCATCAAGGCTGGCGACAGACTTATCGGTCTTCGCTCCTCGGGCGTTCACAGCAACGGCTATTCGCTTGTTCGCAAAATTTTTGAGCCCAACAAGATTACTCTTTTGGAGTATGATGAGGAGCTTGACGCTATCCCCGCAGACGTGATTTTGGCGCCTACACGCATTTACGTAAAGCAGGCACTAAGCCTTATCGAAAACTGCGACGTGCTTGGTATGGCACACATCACAGGCGGCGGCTTTATCGAAAATATTCCCAGAATTTTGCCCGAGGGCTTGGCAGCAAAAATTGACCGAAGCTCTTACGAGCTGCCCAGACTTTTCAAGGTGCTTCAGCATCGTGCCGAAATCAGCGACGAGAAAATGTATAACACCTTCAATATGGGCGTGGGACTCGTTATCTGCGTAGCAAAGGAAGAGGAAGAAAAGGCAATTGCTCATCTTAAGTCTATCGGCGAGGACCCCATTCGTCTTGGCGAGGTAGTAGAGGGCAACGGAGTTATTTTATGAACATAGCCGTTTTTGCTTCGGGCGGCGGCACCGATTTTCAGTCGGTGATTGACGGCGTACAAAGCGGACTGATTAGAGCCGACATAAAGCTGCTTGTTGCAAGCAAGCCGGGTATCGGCGCAATAGAGCGTGCGCAAAAAAACGGCATACGCCATGTCGTTTTTTGTAAAAAGGACTATAACAGCGGCGAAGAAATGTTTGATAAAATAATCGAGCTTCTTCGTCAAAACGAAATTGATTTGGTCGTGCTTGCGGGATATCTTACGATTCTTTCGCCCAATATTGTGGAGGCGTATGAGGGAAGAATTATCAATATTCACCCTGCGCTTTTGCCAAAGTTCGGCGGCGTTGGCATGTACGGCATGCATGTTCACGAGGCGGTTATTGCCGCGGGTGAAAGGGAAAGCGGCTGTACCGTTCATTACGTGGACGGCGGGGCGGACACGGGCAAGATTATTGCCCAAGCAAGAGTGGCGGTTGACGAGGACGACACCCCTCAGTCGTTACAGAAAAAAGTATTAGCAAAAGAACATGAGCTTCTACCTAAGGTAGTGGCACAATTAATAGAGGAGATGCGAAAATGAAAAAGAGAGCGCTTGTAAGTGTTTCGGACAAAACGGGTATCGTAGAGGTTTGTTCTAAGCTTGTGGAAATGGGCTACGAGCTTATTTCGACAGGCGGCACCATGGCAACCATCGCAAAGGCAGGCTTGCCGGTTATGAATATCAGCGAAATCACCGACTTCCCCGAGTGTCTTGACGGACGAGTTAAGACCTTGCACCCGGCAGTTCATGCAGGATTGCTTGCAATGAGGGACAACCCCGAGCATATGGCTCAGCTTGACAAGCTTAATATCGACACGATTGACGTGGTTATCGTCAACCTTTATCCCTTTAAGCAGACCGTTATGGCAGGCAAGAGCTTTGCCGAGGCGGTGGAGAATATCGACATCGGCGGACCGACCATGCTCCGCAGTGCGGCAAAAAACTATAAGGACGTAGTCGTACTTATTGATCCTAACGACTACAATAAGGTTCTTGACGAGATGGCAAGCGGCGCAGTCAGCATCGAAACGCGCACCTACCTTATGTACAAGGTTTACCAGCATACCGCAGTGTACGATTCTATGATTGCTTCTTATCTTAGGAACAAAATCGGTATCGAATATCCCGATCAGCTCACCCTTGCGTTCGAGCGTGTGGACGAGCTTCGCTACGGCGAAAATCCGCACCAAAGCGCGGCTTTCTATCGTGAGGCTATTCCCGTGGGCAATTCGCTTGCTGAAGCAAAGCAGCTAAACGGCAAGCAGCTTTCGTTTAATAATATCAACGATGCAAACGGCGCACTTGCGCTTTTGAAGGAGTTCGACCGTCCCGCGGCAGTTGCAATCAAGCACACCAATCCGTGTGGCGTTGCTCAGGCTGACACCATCTACGAGGCTTACAAAAAGGCTCACGACAGCGACCCCGTTTCGGTATTCGGCGGAATCGTAGCCCTCAACGGCGAGGTTGACGAGCGTACCGCCGAGGAGCTTACCAAGACCTTCCTCGAAATCGTAATTGCTCCCTCGTTCAGCGAAAAGGCTGTGGAAATCCTTAGCAAAAAGCAGAATTTGCGCCTTTTGGTTCATCCCGAAATCGCGCTTAAGGACAAGGGCGGCTACGAGTTCAAAAAGGTTTACGGCGGCTTGCTCGTTCAGCAGTCCGACCGCACGGTTTTTGGTAGCGAGCTTAAGGTGGTAACCAAAATTCAGCCCACTAAGGCTCAGCTTGCCGATATGGAGTTTGCTATGAAGGTTGTTAAGCACTGCAAGTCCAACGCTATCGTGGTAGTTAAGGACGGCTGCACCTTGGGTATTGGCGTTGGTCAAACCAATCGCATTTGGGCAACCAATCAGGCAATCGAGCATAGCCTTAGTTCGGTAGAGGGTGCTGTGCTTGGCTCGGACGCATTCTTCCCGTTTGACGACTGCGTTACCGCCGCAAGCAAAGCAGGAATTGCGGCAATCGTTCAGCCGGGCGGTAGTAAGCGTGACGAGGACAGCATAATCAAGGCTGACGAGTGCGGAATTACTATGGTGTTCTCGGGCGAGAGACATTTTAAGCATTAATACCTAAAAAGCGCGGCTCAATTTAGTCGCGCTTTAAGTGTAGATTTTGTCAAGGCGTATAGCTGATTTTTTGACAGAATAACAAGATAAGCATAGTTGCGGCTTTATTAGCAGAGGAAATATATTATGACAAATGTTTTGGTAATTGGCGGTGGCGGCAGAGAGCACGCCGTGTGCCATCAGTTGAGTAAAAGCAACAAAATCGGCAAGCTTTTTTGTGTGCCCGGCAATGCAGGTATCGAAAAGATTGCTTCTTGCAAGCAAATGTCCGTATTTGACTTTGACGGCATTTACGAGTACGTTAAGTCAAACGAAATCGACCTCGTTTTTGTTACGCCCGACGACCCTCTTGCAAAGGGCATGGTGGACTATTTCAACGGGCGTGGCGTTCGTGCGTTTGGTCCGACTGCTAGCGCGGCAAGGCTTGAAAGCTCTAAGGCTTTTAGCAAGGAATTTATGCTTCGTCACAAAATCCCCACAGCGTCCAGCCAAATTTTTGACTGTCCCGACAAGGCGAAGGAATATTTGCGCTCTACCGATTACCCCGTGGTAATCAAGTCGGACGGACTTGCGCTTGGCAAGGGCGTAATTATTTGTGCCGATTTAGACGAGGCAATCAAGGCAATTGACGACATTATGGTAAGCAAGACCTTTGGCGAAGCGGGCAACAGGGTGCTAATCGAGGAGTTCTTGGTTGGACGTGAGGTTACCGTTATGGCCTTTTGTGACGGCAAGCATATTTCCCTTATGCCGTCCAGTCAAGACCACAAGCGTGCTTACGACGGCGACAAGGGACTAAACACCGGCGGCATGGGTGCGTTTGCTCCCTCGCCCTTCTTTACGGACAGTCACCGCAAGGAGTTTTTGGACAAAATAGCACTTCCCACCGTAGAGGGACTAATTAAGGACGGAATAGAATTTAAGGGCGTGCTTTACTTTGGACTTATGATGACGGCTAAGGGAATCAAGGTTATCGAGTACAATTCGCGCCTTGGCGATCCCGAAACCGAGGCTGTTTTGCCGCTTCTATCTACCGATCTTATAGATATTATGAATGCGTGCATTGACGGCACACTTGATACCGTGGACGTAAGGTGGCAGGACAAGGTGGGCTTTACCGTGGTTATTGCAAGCGGCGAGTATCCGCTTAGCGTAGTTAAGGGGCACGAAATTACCATCGGCGAGCTTGAGGACGTAATTTTGTTCCACGCAGGCACGGCGATTAAGGACGGCAAGCTTGTAAACAACGGCGGCAGAGTGTTCCAGCTTACTGCCGTAGCAGATGATATGGATAAGGCGCGTGAGGCGGTTTATTCGCAGATTGATAAGGTGCATTTTGCGAATTGCCGTTACCGCACGGATATAGGAAAGGTGTAAATTATGGTAAGAACGGTTTACGTAGAAAAGAAAAAGGAATACGACGTTGCCGCAGGCAGATTTGCGGCAGACGTTTTGGGTGTGCTTGGGGTAGAGCTTAAAAACCCTCGCCACCTTATAAGATACTGCGTGGATGGACTAAGCGACGAGCAGTTTGACGCGGCTGTAAAAAACGTTTTTTCCGAGCCGCCGCTTGACGTTGTGTACGACAACGTAGATTTTCTTAAGGGCGATATCGTGGTGGTTGAGTACCTCGACGGTCAGTACGACCAGCGTATGGACTCGGCTGTTCAGTGCGTGCAATTCCTTACGGGAGGGCTTAGGCCGCTAATAAAATGCGCTACCGTATACGCGTTTGACAGTCTTGACGCCAGTACGCTTGCTCGCGTAAAGAAGCATCTCATTAACCCCGTAGACAGCAAGGAGGGCAGTCTTGCTGTTCCTGAGTCGCTTAAGCCTATTATAACCGAGACAGGCAAAATGAGGGTGGAGCAAGAGGGCTTTATAGCGCTTAGCGAAAGCGAGCTTAAGGAATTTTATTCCTCGTTCTCGTTTGCAATGACGATGGACGACCTCAAGTTTGTGCAGACTTATTTTATAAAGGAGGGTCGCAATCCGACTCTTACCGAGCTTAAGGTTATCGACACCTATTGGAGCGACCATTGCCGTCACACGACGTTTAATACCGAGCTTAAAAGCATCAAGGTAATTGACGGCAGCGAGGATATACAGAGGGCAGTAAAACACTATCTTTCGGTGTTTGAGGACAACTATAAGGGACGTGCGGATAAATATCCCTGCCTTATGAGCATCGCAACGCTTGCGGCTCGTCAGCTTAAAAAGGACGGATACCTAAACAATCTTGACGAAAGCGACGAAATCAACGCTTGCTCGGTTGTCGTAAACGTGGACGTGGACGGCAAGGACGAGGAGTGGCTTATTATGTTCAAGAACGAAACGCACAACCACCCCACCGAGATCGAGCCGTTCGGCGGTGCGGCAACCTGCCTTGGAGGGGCTATTCGTGATCCGCTTAGCGGCAGAACGTACGTTTATCAGGCAATGCGTGTTACCGGTGCAGACTTCCCGGCGGCTCGCCCTACACTAAAGGGCAAGCTTCCCCAGCAGGTTATTTCCAAAAAGGCGCTCAGCGGCTTCTCGTCATACGGCAACCAAATCGGTCTTGCAACAGGAATAGTAGCCGAAAAGTTCGACGAGGGATACCGCGCAAAAAGATTGGAGACAGGCTACGTAATCGGCGGCAACAAAAAGGAAAACGTAATCAGATGTGCGCCTAAGGGCGGCGATATAGTTGTTATGGTTGGTGGCGACACCGGCCGTGACGGTTGCGGCGGCGCAACGGGTAGCTCCAAGTCGCACAACGTGGCTTCGGCAGAGACGTGCGGCGCAGAGGTTCAAAAGGGTAATCCCCCCGAGGAGCGCAAGCTGCAACGCTTGTTCCGCAATCCCGAGGCAAGCAAGCTTATAATCAAGTGCAACGACTTTGGCGCAGGCGGCGTTTGCGTGGCAATCGGCGAGCTTAGCGCAGGTCTTGATATCTATCTTGACAGAGTAAACAAAAAGTACGAGGGTCTTACGGCAACCGAGCTTGCCATCAGCGAATCGCAAGAGCGTATGGCGGTGGTTGTAAAAGCCGAGGACGCAGATAAGTTTATCGCACTTGCCGAAAAGGAAAACCTTAAGTCGGTTAAGGTTGCAACCGTGACGGACGGCGGCAGATTGAGAATGTTCTACCGTGACGAAACTATAGTAGATATTTCGCGCGAGTTCCTCGATACCAACGGCGTTAAGCAAACTATTGACGCCGAAATCACCGACACCCTTGCTCGCGGCTTCTTTGACGGCTACGCTCAGGCGGCTCAAAAGGAAATCGATAAGGACGCAAGGGCGGCAGTTCTAAACACGCTTTCGCTTCCCGGTGTTTGCTCGCAAAAGGGAATGGGCGAGAATTTCGACAGCACGATAGGTGCGGCAACCGTGCTTATGCCGTTTGGCGGCAAGCATCAGCTTACCCCGTCGATGGTTATGGCAAGCAAGCCGCCCGTAAGCGGCGTTACGCACACCGTAACCTGCTCGTCCTTTGCGCTGTATCCCGAGCTTAACAAGGTTTCGCCCTTCGTTGGCGCGGCGCACTCTATCGTAAGCGCAGTATCCAAGCTGGTGGCATCTGGCGTAAAATACGACAGCATAAGACTTACACTTCAGGAGTTTTTCAAAAAGCTCGGCAAGGATCCGAGGCGTTGGGGCGAGCCGCTTTCGGCACTTCTTGGCGCGTTCGAGGCGCAAATGGGACTAAAGATTGCGGCAATCGGCGGCAAGGACAGCATGAGCGGTAGCTTCGAGAGCCTTGACGTTCCGCCCACGCTTATCGCGTTTGCTATGGGCATTACGGACGACCGCACGCTTATTCACAACACGTTCGATACGGACGGATATATTTACGAGCTTTCTATTCCGCGAAGGGAAAGCGGCTTGCCCGACTTTGACGGTGCGTACAAGCTGTACGCCGAGGTGGAGAGCCTTATAGCCGGTGGCAAGGTTGCTTCTGCCGCAGTAGTCGAGGAGGGCGGTAGAGCTTGCGCTGTTATCAAGTCGCTTCTCGGTAGCGGCAAGGGCGCAAAAATGGGGCTACGTGGTGACGATTTTGCGCCGCACTATGGCAATATCATTCTTGTGGCAAAGGATAAGCTTAGCGTTGGCACCTTGCTTGGTGAGGTAACTGACGGCAATGTCGTTCTTGGCAATACGGAATTTACGCACGAGGAGCTTAGAATTGCGTTTGAAAAACCGCTTGACGGCTTCTATCCCACCACCGCACCTGCAAGCGGCGAGATAATCACCTCTAACGTCGTTGGCAAGACCTACTCGGCGGCAAGCAAGATTGCAAGACCGAGAGTGTTTATCCCCGCATTCCCCGGCACTAACTGCGAGCTTGACACAGCCCGTGTGTTTGATAGGGCGGGCGCGGAAACGGACATTTTCGTGGTTAAAAACCAAAAGCCGTCAGATATTCAAGAGTCGATTGACGAAATTGTAAAACGCATAAGCAATTCGCAGATTATAGCGTTCCCCGGCGGCTTCTCGGCGGGTGACGAGCCTGACGGAAGTGGCAAATTCATTGCTACGCTGTTCAAGAATCCGTACATAATGGAAGCGGTAGAAAAGATGCTTTATACCCGTGACGGTCTTATGCTTGGTATTTGCAACGGCTTCCAGGCACTTATCAAGCTTGGACTCCTTCCGTACGGCAAAATCGGTAAGCAAAATGAGGATTCGCCCACGCTTACCTACAACAATATCGCACGTCACGTAAGCACTATTTGTCGCGTAAGAGTAGGCAGTACCTGCTCGCCGTGGCTCAGCGGAGTAAAGGTAGGCGACATTTACAATGTGCCGGTAAGTCACGGCGAGGGTAAGTTCACCGCCACTAAGGAGCATTTCGACCGTATGCTCGCGGCAGGTCAAATCTTCTCGCAGTATGCGGACATGGACGGCAACGTAACCATGGAGTCGCCGCATAATCCCAATGGCTCGTACTATGGCGTAGAGGGTATCTTGTCGCCGGATGGACGAATCATCGGCAAGATGGGCCACGCAGAGCGTATCGGAGTAGGCTTATACAAAAATATCCCCGGCGAATTCGATATGAAGATTTTCGAGTCGGGCGTAAAATACTATAAGTAAACCTTAAAACCAAATTATAACAAAAGAGCAATCGCAATTTTCTGCGGTTGCTCTTTTGTATGTTAAAGTCTTATGAATTTTTAGTTTGGGTGGATTCATTTTCCTTGTCGGTGAGAAGCTTAAATTCTTTTGCTATTGCAAGCAAGAGCTTTTTTCTATCTTCGGGTAGACTGCTGTACAGTCCAAAAAGCTCCGAAATTTCAGACGGTAGGTTTTTCATTATAATTATTTGCCCAAAAATGTTTTCTCTCCCTATAAGATAATCTATGCTGCATTCAAAAAAATCTGCAAGGTCAGTTAGATCCTTTATGCTTGGCTCGGTACGGTTTTGTTCCCAGTTTGCCACTGTATAATTCTTTACGCCGATTTTTTCGGCAAGCTCACGCTGAGTAAGCCCTGCAAGATTCCTTAATTCTTGAATTTTCAACATAAACACCTCAAATCATACTATAAATAGCAAATTTCGCTACATTTTGCTTGACAATAGCATATATTGCTACTATAATTATAAAGTGTTAGCAATATATGCTAATTATTCTTAATTTGAAGGTGGAGGTTATGAAAAAAAAGATTTTAGTTGTTTTGGCTTTGATTATTTTAGCATCCTTTTTGGTTGGCTGTGATGAGGTGGAGAATGAATACTTTCAATATGACGAGGATGCAATAACAATAACGGAAAAAAACATCGATGATTATTTCGAATGGAAAACTCCTGAAAAGAAAGTGAGTTATAGTATAGCAAAGAATACTTTTGACTATAGCATAAAGTTAATAAAAAAAGATAAAGCGAATGATCGTGTTTTTTCAAACGGGCAAATTACCTTCAAGGTCATGGTTAATGAAAAGGAAGATAAGATTTCATTTGATTTAAATGAAATAAATGAACAATCTACTATAACAAAGACCGTTTATTTTACAGATTTAAAAACAACATACGATTTTAATACGTCATGTACGTTGTTTTCCGCAAGTGGTGGAGCAATTAACGGTAGACCACCGCGTGCACAACGTCAAGAAAAAAAGTTTTTGGGAACAAGGACCATTAACGAAATCGGATATATAAAATATTTTGGTAAATATCGCAGTGCTGTTTTTTATGGTCAATCTGATGTTTCATGGAACCTTTCATATTTGAACCCCAGAGATGTTTTTTACGTAAGTAATCGTATATACACTAAGAGTGGACAGTATGTGTTTTATGATGGCGCAGGATTTTTGTCAGGCGGCGAAGGACTTAAAGGGGTAAATACTGTTATTTTCGACGGAGAATATAATGCCAAATATTTTGATAAGGATGGATATAAATTTCAGGCAGGAGGAAGTTATGGGTTTTGTGCAGGAGTATATGACATAAAAAGTACTTTTCCCAATATAAAAAACATTTACATTCGAGATTTATATAATTTAGAAGCTCTAGCAAAAAGTCTTACTGTCTTATTATTGCCCGAAAGTGGAGTTGATTTTTACATTGGTAACGGCAAAGAAGAATTTGCTGAATTTATAAAGAGGTCAAATTTTGTTAATGGCGTTTATCCAATTGAAGAATTTAATATTATCCCGTATCAAGGAGGCTAACAATGAAACAAATATCGTTTTTACTTTCAATATTGATTTTATCTGTTTTTATGGTATGCTCATGTGATAGTAAATCTGATGATTTGAGAATAGAGCAGATCGGAAGTACAATTATTTTAAGAAATAATGCCCAGTATACGTATTACATAAAAGAATTAGATGCAAAAATAATAGATGGATTATATGTTAATAACGATTATACGTATAACCCTGAGGGTGATCCGTATATTGTAAAAGACAAGCAAGGTCGCAAAATGGGTACGGTTTATCTTAGCCCCAAGCAAGATTTATTTACAAATGTAATAGAGCTAGACTTGAATACTTACAGTGAATCAGGATATTGGGTAGACCCAAACGTGGATAAGGTTATAGTAGGATCCGAAGATAAACGATATTCCGGCCCATTTGCGTTGTTTATTGAGGAAAGAGAAAAGCCCTTAGATATTGAGTTTATCAACGTTTCCATTGTAAACAATGGCGTGGTAAGCGTTATTAGTAACTTTTCTTCGAGTGCGTTAAACATATATCTTAATGATGGGGTTGAGATAAACGCCGGGAGTGTAAGCTCTAGTGTAGAAGCAGAAAAATTTCAACAACTGGCATTTGATGCGTTGATGAATTATACTAAAGGTCTTTTGAAATATAAAGCGGTTCCTCTTGCTGCAATCAAAACCTTTGCAACCGGAAAGTTAGAATATGCGACAAGTTATATTGATGGACTAATTGCGGTAAGTCAAACAGCCTTAGACTCATTTGAATCTTTGCTTTTGGGAAAAGACGGTAGTGATGGACTAGATGGAGCGCCTGCAATTATGTCGGTAGGTCCCATTCATTTTTCGGGAGAGGGTACGTCCTCGATTATGGGCGGCAGCGGAGGAAACGGCTCCGATGGCTCTTCTTCTATTACAGGACGAGCTGACGGTGGAGATGGCGGAGACGCGGCTCCGGCAGTTCTTGCCCCCACAATTGTTATTTCAAGCGCAAGAAGAAATATCGAAATGAAGGCCGGTATGCCTGGAGATGGAGGCCTTCCCGGTTCCGGGGCCTTTGGAATTACTGGAAGTGGACGTAAAGGCTCGAGGGGAAAAAGCAATGAAAATTATTTATGCAATGATTATTACTGGAGATGAATATGAATAAAGAGAATAATAAAAGAGAAAAAAATAATCGTTTTAATGCTTTAGCCGGCATATTAATTTTAATTAACTACGCTTTGATTATAGGACTTATTCCTATAGCAAGATATTATCCGGAAATTAGTTTTATTATGAAATATGATTTGGGTTTTTGGGGCTCTTTAATCAAGCTTTTGTGTCTTGCGATCATTGTGGGATCAGAATTAGTTGTTCTTTCTGGGTTAGACTTATCAATAGAATCAAATGCATTTAGGATAAATGCCATAATAGAAATAATCGTTCGTATAATTGTAGTAATATTTCTATTCATAAATTTAGTAATATATTTTTCTTTTTATCGTGAAGATGGTTGTTTGGCGTTTTGTTGTGTAATGATACTTCTTCTTGGATATGTTATAGTTATGAATATACTTAACTTAATTGATTCTTTCAAACCAAAAGCAAAAAAATAAAAGGCTAAGAAAAAATACAATCACTAAATTTGAAATGCACCCCAAGGGTTAGATATCGACGGCGGTGCATTTTTATTTACGTTTGCTTCTGAACGAAAATCACAAAAACAGTAAAATCTTATAGTAGTAGTGAAAGATTTGCTTGACTATGGAAAAATCTTTCAGTAGAAATGCTGAGGTACAAACAACATAAGACTTTTTGATGATGACCTTATAAAATAGAGGTAGGACAAAAGAAAGGCTCAAGGCTTTGCTAAAGCAAGACCCCGAGCCTTTTGCTAAAAACAATGATACGTATATGTGTTTTTGTATAGGAGCAGAGCTATTATCCCTTGACGTCGAGGATTTTGTTGCAAATTTCTGCCGCCCAGTCCTTTTCGTGACTGACAAGTAGTATTGCGCCCTTATCAATTATTTCAACAACTTTCTGCTTTCGGTTTCACTCAAAACTTTCATTTGAGAAATTGCTATTTGATTAAGTTTTCGAAGCCTTTCGGGCTGAGATATACCATCCGAAATCAATATGGCGTTTATATTTTCCATATTGGATAGGCAAATAAGCTCATTGATGGTGGCGTAATCACGAATATTTCCTTTTTTGTCCGGATTTATATCGCGCCATTCCTTTGCCGTCATGCCAAACAGCGCCACATTCAAAACATCTGCCTCGTTTGCATAAACGAAGCTTGTTTGCGAGGGAGTGAGCTCGGCTGGAATAAGATTTTCTTTGATGGCGTCCGTATGTATGCGATAATTGATTTTTGCAAGCTCACGTTTTGCCGACCAACCGAGTTGTTTTTGTTCCTCATCCTTTAAGCGTTGAAATTCTTTTATGAAATAGAGCTTGAATTCAACGGATATCCAACTTGCAAACTCAAAGGCAATATCCTTATGCGCGTAGGTTCCGCCGTATCGTCCCGCTTTGGAAACAATGCCGATAGCATTTGTGGCATCTACCCATTTTTTTGGCGAAAGGATAAATGCGTTCAAGCCTGCTTGTTTTCTAAACCCCTCGAATTCGAGGGGGTTAAAATTTGGATTATTCAGCGTTTCCCATATTCCCAAGAATTCAATGGTATTGCGGTTGCGCATCCAGTTGCCTATAACAGCATCAGGCTCGCTCGTTTTGTATCTTGCAATATCCGTAATGCAGATATAATCGTTTTCGTCAATGCTTTGATACTTAACGTCTATTCCTTTAACAACAAGTCCTTTCATTATTTTTTCTCCTAAAATTCTCTAACACCGGCTACCCCTTGACGTCAAGGATTTTGTTGCAAATTTCTGCCGCCCAGTCCTTTTCGTGACTGACAAGTAGTATTGCGCCCTTATAGGCAAGGAGTGCCTTTTTTAGGCTGTCCTTTGCGCGCACGTCAAGGTGGTTGGTAGGCTCGTCGAGAATAAGGAGATTAGACGGCACGTTCATAAGCGCGGCAAGCTTAAGTCTTACCTGCTCGCCACCGCTAAGGGTAGATATGGGTTTTAGCGCAAGCTCGTTTTTTAGTCCCACCTTGGCAAGCAAGGCACGGATTTCCTTTTGGTTAAGGCGAGGGAACTTGTCGCTAAGGTACTGGGCGGGGAGAAGCTCGGAGTTGTCAAACTCAAGATCCTGCTCGATGTACGCAATTTTAGCCGCGGGGTGGAATTTCGTTCCGCCGCTTATTCTTGCAATCTTGCCTAAGATAGTTTTGATTATGGTCGTTTTGCCTATGCCGTTGGTGCCGCGCAGCCAAAGCCTTGTTTCGCTTCCCATTTCAAGCGAGATGGGAGGAAGCAGCGCAAAGTCGTAGCCGACCTCCAGCTTGTCGGTTGCAAGCAGCTCCTTTGTATGAAGCTCCACGTATGGGAAGTAAAATTCTGCGTCGTATATGACTGTGGGCTTACGTATAACCTCTATTTTGTCAAGCATCTTTTTGCGGCTGTTTGCCATGCCTGCGGTTGCTGCGCGTGCCTTGTTGCGTTCGATATAGTCGGTCATCTTCTCGATTTCGCGCTGTTGGCGAGCATACGCTTCCTCGTACTGCTTGGCGTTTTGCTCACGCTGAACGACGAATTGCGAATAGTTGCCGCTGTACTTTTTTATTTCGCCGTTTTCGATATTGATTATATTTTTGCACACCTTGTCCAAAAAATCAATGTCGTGAGAGATTACGAGGAATGCGGATTTGGTTCCGTTAAGGAACTCGACAAGCCACTCGATATGCTCGATGTCCAAAAAGTTGGTCGGCTCGTCAAGCAGCATTATGTCCGGCTTTGTTAGTAGCAGCTTTGTAAGCATAAGCTTTGCTCTGCCGCCGCCCGACAGCGTGCCGATAGGGGTGTCGTAGCCAAAGGCGGATACGCCGAGTCCTCCTGCAACCTTTTTGATTGTTGCGTCAATTTCAAAAAAGCCGCGGCTTGTAAGCGTGTCGAGAATATTGTTCGCTTTTGTAATCAGCTTGTCAAGCTCGCCCTCGTCGGCGTCGCCCATCTGAGCGTAAAAGCCCTCCATCTTCTCGTTAAGCGCATATAGGTCGGCAAACGAGGTGCGAAGATACTCCATTACGGTAAGGCTTCGGTCGATGTCGGCGTGCTGGTCGAGGTAGCCGCGCGTAAGGCCGTTAAGCCACTTAACCTCGCCCTCGTCCTGAAGCACCTCGCCCGACAAAATCTTGATAAATGTCGACTTGCCTGCACCGTTAAGGCCTACGATTCCCGAGTGCTCTCCGCCCGAAACGCTAAGGCTGGCTTTAGAAAACAGCGTTTTGCTGTCGTAAACGTGTGATAAATCTTTAATTTCAAGTATGCTCATAATAAGATAATAGCATATTTTATGCTAAAAGGCAACTTATATTTGGCCTCGCCGCTTGTTTTTGGGTTAGTTATATGGTATAATTAAGGCGATGGAATGCAACAGATGTCCTCGCCGCTGTAAAACGCAAGCAAACGGCTTGTGCGGCGTGAATGGAATTAAGGTGGCAAAGATTATGCCGCATTACTACGAGGAGCCTTGTATCAGCGGCAAAAACGGAAGCGGCGCGATATTCTTTTCGGGCTGTAATCTTAGATGCTGCTTTTGTCAAAATCGACCCATCAGCCACGGGCTAAAGGGCGAGTATTACACCGAGGAGCGTCTTGCCGCCGAGATTTTGTCGCTTCAGGAAAGCGGCGTGCATAATATTAACCTCGTTACGCCCTCGCATATCGTGCCGTGGCTTGCCGGCGTTTTACGCGCGGTAAAGCCTCAGCTTCATATTCCCGTGGTGTACAACAGTAGCGGCTACGAGGGGGATATCACCATATTAGACGGGTTGGTGGACGTGTACTTGCCCGACTTTAAGTATATGGATAGCGCGCTTGCGGCAAGGTATTCGTCAGCCCCCGACTATCCCGAGGTTGCAAAAGGAGCGATAAAGGAAATGCTCAGACAGGTTGGCGAGGTGGTGGTCGAGGACGAACTTATCAAAAAAGGCGTTATTATCCGTCACCTAGTTTTGCCCGGACACAGAAAAGACAGCATAGCCATTATGGAGTATATAGCACAGAATTTCCCTGAGGCTTACGTCAGCATAATGAGTCAGTACACGCCTGAGTTCAATGTTGGGCACATCGAGCTTGACCGCAAGGTGACGAGCTTTGAGTACAATAGCGTGGTAGAGGTAGCGTTGAGGCTTGGAATAAAGGGATTTATGCAAGAGCGAACTGCCGCAGATACGGTTTATACGCCGCAGTTTTAATTAGGGCGTGTAGCAAAATCGGATAGGCGTAATACTGTTTTTTGTGCAAAATGATAAATATAACATAGCCGCAGACGGTGACGACCTTTTACTTCAAAAATTTTACAAATATTTTTCAAAAACCTATTGCATTTAATCGATTTGTATGATATAATATTCTTACAAAAAATTATGGGAGGGCAATTTATGTCTATCGTTAAAAGCTTTAACAATTTGCCGAGACTCGTTCAGATTCTTCTTCTTTTGATTCCCGGCGTAAACTGGATTACCGAGCTTGCTGTACGTATTTCGGCAGCGTTCCACGGCAAGGCACTGGCACAAATCATTATGCTTATTATCTGCATTCCGTTCGGCGCAATTATGGGTTGGCTTGACCTTTTCTCGGTAATTTTCCGCGGAAAGTTTATTTTGACCTAATACAGGTATTAGACAAAAAAGGCAGGCTCATGCAGGAGCCTGTTTTTTTGTGCAAATAATTTACCGTCAGTTATTTGACAAAAGGATTTTTAGTATATATAATTTATTAGTAGAGAAATTTTGCGGAGAGGATTATGTATAATTCTGTAATGTTATTCGTGTTCGGTCTGCTGCTTCTTATTAAGGGTGGAGACTGGTTTGTGGACAGTGCAACGGGCATCGCTAAGCGATTCCATATCCCCGAGCTGATTATCGGCGCTACGGTCGTTTCTATAGGAACGACGCTTCCCGAGGTCATGGTGTCGGCGATGGACGCTGTTGGCGGCGATGGCGGAACGGCTTACGGCAACGCTATCGGCTCGATTATTTGTAATACTGCGCTTATTGCGGCAATTACCATTGCCGTTAGACCTGCTAAGGTTGACAGAAAAACCTTTATTATGCCTGTGCTTTTCTTCTTTGGCGCGGCGGTAATTTATCTTATTGCAGCCTACTTCCTCGGTGAGTTTTCGAGAGTGCTTGGTATAATTCTTCTCGCTGTGTTTGTTGTGTACATGGTGCTTACCGTAATTAAGGGCATTAAGGCAGACAAGCACGGCGAAGGTCACGACGAGCTTGACCAAATGGGTCTTGAAACGCCCGAGGAGGAAGCGGCAGATGCGGCTATGACGCCCAAGCAAAAGCGCATGGATATGATTAAGGATATCGTGCTTTTGGTGGTGGGCGCGGCGGTTATAGCGTTGGGTGCCGACCTTTTGGTTGACAACGGTATTATTATTGCTGAGGCGCTTGGCGTTCCTTCGGCTGTAATCGGACTTACCTTTATTGCTATAGGAACAAGTCTTCCCGAGCTTGTAACCGCAATAAATTCGCTTGTTAAGGGTCACGGTGCGCTGTCGCTCGGCAATATTATCGGCGCAAATCTCTTTAACCTCGTGCTCGTAAGCGGCGTGGCAATCACGCTTTCGCCGTTTGCGATTCCTTCCGAGAATATGCTCTTTGGCGTGGCGTCCTCGCTTGTGATAGATTTGCCTATTATGCTTGGCGCGATGCTACTTCTTACCGTACCCGCGCTTGTTACGGGTAAAATAAAAAGATGGCAGGGTATAGCATTACTTGGCGTTTACGTGGCATTCTTCGCTTTGCAGTTTATAATTTAGATAAGGCTTTGTTGCAATAATTAAGTCTAAGGTTAAAAACACAAAAGGCAGTCGTGCAGGCAAAAACCGTGCGTCTGCTTTTTTATTAGTTGCGGCAATAAAAATTTGTAGGATTTTGTTTTTTGTGTTGTGTTTTTTGGCAAGATGTGTTATAATGGTCTTTCTAGGATAGGAGAGCAGTATGCCCGATTTTGAATCACTTTACAGCGAAAGTCAAGCCAACGCCTTTACTTCGGCAAAAAAAAGGTTCTACGACAACAAGGTTTTTGACCTTACCGAGAGTCAAGAGGATGGCAAGACTATAATAAAAGGAACCGTGCGCGGTCATCGAGATTACGCCACCACCATTGTTTTTGACGAGCAAGGTGGATTATATGATTATTCTTGCGACTGCGTGGGCTTTAACCTTAGTGACGGTCCGTGCAAGCACATTATTGCCACGGCACTTACGTACGAGGAGAAAAACCCCGATACCTCGGCGGCGGCGATAAAGTACGTTTCGGACAGTGCGGTTACGGGACTTATTGGCGCGTATTCGGCTATGCGTAGGGGCAAAATTCTGCGCGAGGACCCGCCCGTAAGGCTTGTTCCCGTGCTTAGCCTTGGCGGCGACGATTCGATAGGGCTAAGATTTTCTATTGGAAAAAAGCGTATGTACAAGGTGCAAAATATCGAAAGCTTTGCATCTTACTTAGAGCATAAGCAATATCATCGCTACGGTGCGGCACTGGCGTTTGAGCACGCCGTGTACAATTTTGACGAAAAAAGCATACCCCTTGTTTCGTTTTTGGCGCGTACGGTGCGCGAAAATTTAAGCAGGGGAGCTGTGATCAAGGATAGGCTTATGCTGTCGCCGTCCGATTTTGACGATTTTATAGACAGCTATATCGACCTTATCGAGGTAGAGGAGGGCGGCGCCAGCGAGGGCGTAAGACAAATCGTTCGTACCCCTGACAGCCTTAAGGCGCAGATACGCGTGGACGAATGCGAGGGCGGCTTCGAGGTGCAATCCAACATTGACACCTTTAAGCTGCTTGCCGGCAAAAGATATGATTATATTATGACGGCGGGTCGCATTTATAGGGTAACAAGCGAGTTTTTGGACGGAACGTACAAGCTTCTCGGTGCGCTGTCCGCGCGGCCCAAGCTTTTTGTGGCAGAGGCGGACATCGGTAGATTTTATAACAACGTGCTGTGCGAGGCGGCAAGGTTTTTGGACGTCAAAAGCGATCTTGACCTAACCGTTTTTGCCGTGCCCGAGCTGACGGCTTCGCTATATCTCGACCGTGACGGCGGCGTTGTTGAGGGTAGATTGGAGTGCAAGTACGGTGAAACGGAGGTGGATATATTCTCGCAGTCTGCGCTTGACCGTGACTACGAGGCGGAAAACGCGCTTAAGGACGTGCTGACTAAGTACTTTCCGTACTTTCCACACCTTATTTTGGAGAGTGACGACGACGTTTACAAGCTTCTTACCGAGGGGCTTCGCAGTATACGTAGGCTATGCGCCGTCTATATGACAGCCGAATTGCAAAAGGTGACCATTCGCAGGCCGCCCGGAGTAAAGGTGGGCGTAAAGCTTAGCGGCGATCTTATAGACATCGACCTATCGGACGATGATTTTACGCACGAGGAGCTGCTTAAAATTATCAGCGCCGCTCAAAACAAGAAATATGTTCGACTGGGCAATGATTTTGTGGACATAGATGACCCCGGACTAAGGGCGCTTGCCGAGGTGTTGACGCTTTCGCCCACGCTTAGCATGCCGTCGTACTACGCGCCGCACGTTACCCAAAAGCTTGGCGAGTTTTACGACGTAAGCGGTGAGGCAGGTCAAATCGTCGACAGCGGAATAGAGGTTCCCGACTGCCTAAGGGGCGTGCTTCGTCCGTATCAGGAAAGCGGCCTAAAATGGCTTGGCGACCTTAAGGCAAGCGGCTATGGGGGCATTCTTGCCGACGACATGGGTCTTGGCAAAAGCCTGCAAATCATATCGCTTATACTTGCAAGCCGCCTAAAAACGATTATCGTTTGTCCCACCACGCTTATATTAAACTGGGAGAGTGAGTTCAAAAAGTTCGCACCGTTCCTTAAGGTGCTGTGCGTAATGGGCTCTGCAGGCGAGCGTGCCGCGCTTGCCGCAAGGGCGGACGAGTACGACGTGGTTATCACCTCGTACGAGCTTATTCGCCGCGATATCGAGCTTTATACTATGGAGTTCGACCTCGCGGTGGTGGACGAGGCGCAGTTTATCAAAAACCCCGAAACCAAAAATTCGCGTGCGGTAAAATCGCTAAAAAGCAAGCACCGCTTTGCGCTTACAGGAACGCCAATCGAAAACAGTCTGTCCGAGCTGTGGTCGATTTTCGACTTTATTATGCCGGGATATTTGCTTTCGTACGCACAGTTTAAGGAGACTTACGAAATCAAAATCGTTGGCGGTGACGTCAAGGCGGCGGAGGAGCTAAGAAAGCTGGTTATGCCGTTTATCTTAAGGCGTCTTAAGTCGGACGTGCTAAAGGAGCTTCCGCCCAAAATCGAAACGGACATCGTTTGTCCCCTTGGTGCAGAGCAAGAGGAATACTACAAGGCGTACCTTTCGCTTATTCGCAAAAGCCTGCTTAGCGACCCTGCAATCAACAAGATTACCGTGCTTACTATGCTTACCAAGCTTCGCCGAATTTGCTGTGACCCCTCGCTTGAGGACTCCGCCTACAAGGGCAACTCGGCAAAGCTCGAGGCGTGTATGCAGCTTGTGGATTCGGCAATCAAGGGCGGTCACAAGATTTTGATATTCTCGCAGTTTACGTCCATGCTGGAGATTATTCGTGCACAGCTTCTCAGTCGCGGCATAACAAACTACGTGCTTACGGGCGAAACGCCCAAAAGCGAGCGCATCAAGTTTGTAAACCGCTTTAATAAGGACGAAACGCAGGTCTTTTTGATTTCGCTCCGTGCGGGTGGAACGGGTCTTAACCTTACCGGTGCGGACGTAGTAATTCACTATGACCCGTGGTGGAACATTTCGGTTATGAACCAAGCCACCGACCGTGCGTACCGTATAGGTCAGCAAAGGTCTGTGCAGGTTTATTCGTTGCTTCTAAGCGGCACGCTGGAGCAAAAGATTGTCGAGCTTCAAAAGCGCAAGGCTAGACTCTCGGGACTGCTTGAGGGCAATTTGGAAATATCCGAGCTTATCGACCTTATCAAATAGAAAATAATGCTTGGCAACAAAAACGAGCGTACGTAGCGGCGTTTTTGTAGCAAAACCATAATTTTGTTAAAAAAATTATATATAGAGGTAGAAAAAATGAAAAAATTTAAGGCAGAATCAAGGCGACTTTTGGAGCTTATGATAAACTCCATTTACACAAACAAGGAGATCTTTTTGCGAGAGCTTATTTCCAACGCAAGCGACGCAATAGACAAGCTTCATTTTATTTCGCTTACCGATGAGGGCGCAAGCAGGGACTTTGCAATAAGAATAGATATTGACGAGGCGGCTCGTACGCTTACCATTAGCGACAACGGTATCGGTATGAGCGAAAAGGAGCTGGAGGATAACCTCGGCACGATTGCAAACAGCGGCACCTTTAAGTTCAAGGCAGAGCATAAGACGGACGAGGAGCTTATCGGTCAGTTTGGCGTGGGCTTTTATTCGGCATTTATGGTGGCAGACAAGGTCGAGGTGGTATCTAAAAGGTACGGTGAGGACGAGGCATATAAGTGGACGAGCTGTGGCGCGGACGGTTATGAGATAGAAAAATCGGAGCGCGAGCAAAGTGGCTCGACTGTTACGCTGTATCTTAAGCCAAACGAGGACGACAATCAAACGGACAACTATTTGTCCGAGTGGCACATAGGCGAGCTTGTCAAAAAATATTCTGACTTTATCCGCTACCCCATAAATATGGAATGCACCGGTCAGCGCAAAAAGGAAGGCACAGACGAGTGGGAGGAATTTAAGGAGCTTCGCACCCTTAACAGTCGCACTCCCATTTGGAAAAAGGCAAAGGGAAGCGTAAGCCAAAAGGATTATTTTGATTTTTACCGTAACAGATATTACGACATGGAAGATCCGCTTCATTACTTTGCGGCTTCAACCGAGGGCGCGCTGACCTACAACGCACTTATTTACGTGCCGCAAAAAGCACCGTACGACTATTATAGCGAGGGCTTTAGGCGTGGGCTTTCGTTGTACGTAAACGGCGTTCTTATTATGGATAAATGTGAGGATTTGTTGCCACCGTATCTTGGTTTTTTGCGCGGCGTGGTAGACAGCAGTGACCTTTCGCTTAATATTTCGCGCGAGATGCTTCAAAAGGACCGACAGCTTAAGGCACTTGCTCAGGGTATTCAAAAGCGCATTGTAGGCGAGTTCAAAAAGCTACTTAGCTCTGACCGCGAAAAGTACGACAAGCTTTTTGCTGAGTACGGTGCAAGCATAAAGTTTGGCGTGTATGACAGCTTCGGCGCAAAAAAGGACGAATATAAGGACCTTATAATGTTCCGCACCTCTAAGTCCGAGGGGCTTAGCACGCTTTCGGAGTACGTTAGCCGTATGAAGGAGGGTCAGACCGAAATTTATTACGCTTCGGGTAAGTCTATTGAGGCAATCGAGCGCACCCCGCAGGTCGAGGGAATGAAGGCAAAGGATACCGAGATTTTGTACCTTACCGACAATATTGACGAGTTTGTTATGCAGGTGCTTCGCGAGTACGACGGCAAAAAGCTGACGCCCGTTTCGGCGGCAGGCGAAAAAGAAAGCGACGGTTCGTTTGACGGCTTGCTTAAATTTATGACCAAGGCGCTTGACGGCAAGGTTAAGGCGGTGCGACTTAATTCGGGCATAGGCTCGTACCCGTCGTGCATTACCGCCGAGGGAGAAATTTCTTTTGAAATGGAGCGCATAATGAGGGCTATGCCTAATGGCAATGGAATTAAGGCGACTCGTGTTCTCGAGATTAACCCGAGGCACGACATTATTGTAAGGGCAAAGGACTTGCTTGACACCGACGAGGATAGACTTACCGCTATCACAAAAATTTTATATGGCGAAGCACAAATTCTTGCCGGTTTAGAACTTGACGAGAGTGCCGATTTTGTAGTAAACTTAAATAAGATGATTTAATAGGGAGGATAATTATGGAACTTAAGGCTAATCTTTTGGACGAAGGCGGCGTTAAGCGTGCGCTTAACCGTATCGCACATGAAATTATCGAGAAGAATAAGGGTGTAGAAAACGTTATTTTGGTGGGACTCAAAAGCCGTGGTATGCCGCTTGCTCAGCATATTCAGGGCGTAATCAAGCAGGCAACCGACTTTGAGGTGCCGGTTTACGAGCTTGACCCCACAAAAAAGGGAGAAAACCTTTTTGACCCCACAGGCAAAAGAGCAGTAATTGTAGACGACGTTATGTACACCGGTAGAACTGTGCGTGCCGCAATGGAGAAGATTCTCAGCTTTGGTAAGGCTGCGCGTGTTCAGCTTGCCGTGCTTATCGACCGCGGTCATCACGAGCTTCCCATTCGCCCCGACTTTGTGGGTAAAAACGTGCCGACAGCTAAAAACGAGGTTATCTCGGTTAACTTCCCGCCGTTTGATAAGGTTATTGGCGTAGATATTTTCGAGCTGTAAAAATCGCTTGCCTTGTTGCGGCAAGAAGCGATAGCTTTTATCCTTGCGTTTGATTTTTGGCGCGGTGTGACAAGGACTGTAAAGTAATAATACATAAAAACGACTATACGTTTTTGCGTTTTTTGGTCATAGCGGCAATTCATCTAGCACAATAAAAAGAAAGAGAGAACAAATTGGTTTAGTTGCCAAAATGTTCTCTCTTTTTTGCTTAGTGAAGTTTTTGCTAACGCAAAAGTGAAGTTGTGCTATGCCCAGTGAAGTTGCGTAGCTTACGCTCGCAGTGAAGTTAAGTTTGCCCTAAACTTCGCCGCTCGGCGAAACTTCACTCACTTTAGTAGAACTTCACTATCGCAGATAACTTCACTTGCCCGCAAGGGCAAACTTAGTTAGCGTGATACTCCGATTGGAGTATTGCGCTAAAGCACGAATTCCTTTAGGGATTCGAGGTCGAGTAAGCCTACCGACTTGTCGGCAAGGTTGCCGTCCTTAAAAAGGAGCAGGGTGGGTATGCTCATAATACCAAAGCGCTTTGCAAGCTCGGGGCTTTCGTCCACGTTTACCTTGCAGATTTTTACGCCGGTGTTTTCGCGGTCAAGCTGCTCGAGGATAGGAGCAAGCATTTTGCAAGGGCCGCACCACGCCGCCCAAAAGTCGACGAGGACGGTGCCGCTGCTGATTTCGCTGTCAAAATCGTTTACCGATAAATTTTTCATAAATTACCTCCTTATGTAGTATTGACTAAATTACTACAGTTTATTTTGCAAGCTCTATCATAGCGTGCTTATAAATTTCTGCCGCCTTGTAAAATTCTTCGATAGAAACGTGCTCGTCAATGTTGTGAATATTAGTTTCGGTTCCCTCAAAGGTGGGGCCAAATGCTACGGTGTTGGGAAGCTCACGCGCGTAGGTTCCGCCGCCGCAAATAAGGCACTTGCCCTCCTTGCCGGTGCATTTTTCATAAACCGAAAGAAGGGTTTGCACAAGCGGAGAATCCTTTTTGATATAAAGGTTGGGAGCGTACTTTTTTTCCTCAACCTTGCTTCTGCCGGGTAGCTGATTGAGAATCTGCTTTTTGATTTCCTCGTGCGAAGCGCAAACGGGAAGTCGCATATCAAGGCTGAAATAAAGCTTGTCGTCGTCTACCTTGATGATGCCCATGCTCATGGTAAGCTCGCCGCTGACCTCGTCGCTCTTATAAATTCCAAGTGCTTCTGCGCCGGTGCTAAGGCAGATTTTTTCGTTAAAGAAGTTTACAAGGTCGCTTTTTTCGGTAAAGCAGGCAAGAAGTCTAAACAGCTTCCAGATTGCGTTGTCTGCCTTGGTAGGAGCCATTGCGTGACCTGCTACGCCCTTTGCCTCGATGGTAATAACCTCGTCCTCTGCGGTAATCGAGTAGTCCTCGATGCGATAGCCTGCCGCCAAGATTCCGCCGACCACTTGGGTAGAGGTGAAAAGCTTGTCACAGGCCTCGCCGCCGCAGATGTCAAGAATTTGCTTGCCAAGCTCGCTGTCGCGGAAAATGCTGATTTTTGCGTGGTCAGGTACTACGTTGTAGCTTTCGCCGCCGCTGATAAACGCAACGTTCTTTGCAAAGAAGTCGTCAAGCGGAACAGAGTACATAAGGTGCAAAATTCCCTTTTCGCTGTTGATAAGCGGGAAGTCCGAATCGGGCACGAAGCTCATCGAGGGAATCTCGCCGTGGTTTACGTAATGCTTGATGCATGCGCTGCCGTGCTCCTCGTTGCAGCCTGCAATAATGCGTATACGCTTGTTAAGCTTTATTGCGCTTTCCTTAATTTCCTTAAGTGCGTGCAGGCACATAACAACGCTGCCCTTGTCGTCCACAACGCCACGGCCAAAAAGGGTGTCGTCCTTTATTACAAGCGTAAACGGATCGGTCGACCAGCCCTCGCCTGCAGGAACAACGTCGAGGTGGCAAAGTGCACCAATGCATTCCTTGCCCTCGCCGTATTCGGCATAGCCGCAGTAGCCGTCGTAGCTACCCGTCCTAAAGCCGTATTCCTCGGCCTTAGCAAGGAACCAGTCAAGGGCCTCGCGGCAGCCCTCGCCAAACGGAGCGCCCTCCTTAGCTTCGCTCAAAACGCTTTTTATAGAAATAATTTCTGCTAAATCCTTTAACATAAATCAAAAACCTACCTTTTGTATTTGGTGGCATTCGCCGCCATAAATCAAGTGGCAAAGCAAATATGCCCTGATTAAGCCTAATTATACTAAATGTACGGGCGCTATGTCAAGTAAAAGACAAGAATAACAAAACAAACATCAAAAAAGGGGGCAATAAACTTGCTTTATTTATAAATTTATTTTATAATATAACTAACTTAGGCGTGTGCGCCTGCCAATCAAAGAGGTAACTATGAAAGAGGTCAGAACAAGATTTGCGCCGTCCCCCACCGGCTATTTGCATATCGGCGGCTTAAGAACGGCGCTTTACGCATATTTGTATGCTAAGAAAAACGGCGGCAAGTTTATTTTGAGAATCGAGGACACCGACAGGGAAAGATACGTTCCCGGCTCGGTGGAGATTATCTATTCCACCATGAGGGACGCAGGGCTTATTTATGACGAGGGTCCGGACGTTGGCGGCGATTACGGTCCGTACATTCAAAGCGAACGCAAAAACGCATACCTCGAATACGCCAAGCAGCTTGTGGAAAACGGTAGCGCATACTACTGCTTCTGCGACAAGGAGCGCTTGGAAAAGATTCACAGCGAGGGCGCAACCAAGTACGATAAGCACTGCCTCAGCCTTAGCAAGGAGGAGGTTCAGGCTCGTCTTGACCGCGGTGACAGCTATGTAATCAGACAAAATATTCCGCTTACGGGCTCGACCACCTACACCGATATGGTGTTTGGCGACATCACGGTGGAGAACAAGGAGCTTGAGGATAACATTTTGATTAAGTCGGACGGAATGCCCACTTACAACTTTGCTAACGTGGTAGACGACCACCTTATGGGCATAAACTACGTTATTCGCGGAGTAGAGTACCTTAGCAGTACGCCCAAGTACAACCTTATGTACGACGGCTTGGGCTGGGAGCGTCCGCACTACATTCATTTGCAGCCCATCATGCGTGACGCAACCCACAAGCTGTCTAAGCGTTACGGCGATGCAAGCTACGAGGACTTTATCAAAAAGGGATTTCTTAAGGAAGCGATTATCAACTATATCGCGCTTTTGGGCTGGAGCAGTAAGGACAATACCGAAAAGTTCAGCCTTAGTGAGCTTGTAGAAAAATTCGACCTTTCGGGCGTAAGCCATTCGCCCAGCATCTTTGACGAGCAGAAGATGAGATACATCAACTCGCTGTACGTAAAAGAGATGACCGAGGACGAATTTCACGACTACGCTATGAAGTTTTACGGTAATTACGACTATCTTAAGGGGCTTGACCTTAGGTATCTTTCGTCGTTGCTTTGCTCCCGTGTAGAGGTGTTTAGCGATATCGGCAAGCTTACCGAATTCCTTACCTGCTTTGACGGCTTTGACCTTTCTCTTTTTGCCAACGCAAAGTGGAAGACTGACGTAGAGGTTGCTAAGGCAATGCTTCCCAGCTTAATCGAGCTTACGGAGAATTCGTTTGATAGTCTTCACGACGCGCTTATCGCTTACGGCGAAAAGGCAGGGTACAAAAAGGGACAGGTGCTTTGGATTTACCGCATAGCACTTACCGGCGCGCAGTCCACTCCGGGCGGTGCTGTGGAAATGGCTTTGCTTCTTGGTAAGGAAGAAAGCCTTCGCAGACTTAACGAGTGCCTAAAGAGGCTTGGATAAATGGAGTTTAGGGCAGTAGATACAATCAAGTGCACCACGCTTGCTTTCGTGGGTGACGCCGTGTTTTCGCTGTACGTTCGCAGTCAGCTTGGCGGCGATCCGCGCATTTCCACCAAGGAGCTTATGAGTCGAAGCTCGACCATCGTCAGCGCGGTGGTTCAGGCTCGCATTCACGACGCAGTTTTGGACAGTCTTACCGAGGACGAGCAGGCGCTTATGAACAGATGCCGTAACGCTCACGTTGTAAACAAGGCAAAAAACGCTTCTATGCGTGAGTACAAAAAGGCGACTGCGCTGGAGGGGCTGCTCGGTGCGCTGTATCTTACAGGGCAAACCGAAAGACTTGATAAGCTGCTAAAAATTTGTTACGAAATCGGAGGGGCTAATGAGTAAGGCCGATAAAATTTTTGTACAAAATCTTAAGGACATAATCGAAAACGGCTTTTGGGACACGGGCTATGACGTCAGGCCGCATTGGGAGGACGGCACTCCCGCTCACACCGTAAAAAGGTTTTGTATTGTCAACCGCTACGACCTATCGCAGGAGTTCCCCATAATCACCGTGCGTAAGACGAATTTGCGTAACGCCGTGGACGAGCTTCTTTGGATTTGGCAGAAAAAAAGCAACAACGTACACGAGCTTTGCAGTCACATCTGGGACGCGTGGGCGGACGAAAGCGGCAGTATAGGCAAGGCGTACGGATATCAGCTGGGTGTAAAGCATAAGTATAAAGAGGGCGAGTTTGACCAAGTGGACAGAGTGCTGTTCGACCTGAAAAACAACAAGCTCTCCAGGCGCATTATGACCAATCTTTACGTTCATCAAGACCTTGCGGAAATGAATCTTTATCCGTGTGCGTACTCGGTGACCTTCAACGTGACGGGGGATAGGCTTAACGCCGTTCTTAATCAGCGCTCGCAGGATATGCTTACCGCCAACAACTGGAACGTTGTTCAGTACGCCGTTTTGGTGCATATGATGGCGCAGGTCAGCGGACTTAAGGTAGGTGAGCTTGTGCACGTAATTGCAGACGCGCACCTATATGACAGGCATATTCCCATTGCAAAAAGGCTGATTGAGGCGGAGCAGTTTGACGCTCCTAAATTTACTATAAACGAGAGCGTTGACGACTTTTATAAATTTACGCCGGACGACTTTGTGCTTGAAGGATACAAGTTCACGCCGCTTGGCGAAAAAATCGAGGTGGCGATATGAGAATTATAGTTGCCGTAAGCAGCGACTGGGGCATTGGCAAGGATAACAAGCTACTCTTTTCGCTAAAAGAGGACATGAGGTTTTTTAGAGAAACGACCATGGGCAAGGTGGTGGTTATGGGCAAAAACACCTATCTCTCGTTGCCTAAGCGTCCGCTAAAAAACAGGACGAATATCGTGCTTAGCAGCACTCAGTTTGGTGACGGAGCAATCAGTGTAAGCAGTATGGACGCACTTTTTGCCGAGGTTGGCAAATACGACACCGACGAGGTATACGTTATTGGCGGCGCAAGCATGTACAGGCAGATGCTTCCGTACTGCGACATTGCTTATATTACAAAGGTAAAAGCGACTGCCGAGGCGGACACATATTTTACCGACCTTGACGCTTGCCCCGATTGGGAGTGCGTAAGGGAAAGGGACGCCGAGGACACTTATCCGATAACGTTCTGCACCTACAAAAATAACAACGTAAAGAGGTACGAGATATGAAAATAGAAGGAAGAAACGCCGTAGCCGAGGCACTTAAGGCAGGTACGACCATCGACCGCTTGCTTGTCGAAAAGGGGCTTAAGGACGCCGGCGCACAGAGAATTATAGACGAAGCAAAAAGCCGCGGCGTAAAGATATTTTTTAGAGATAAGCAAGCACTTGACAGAGAGAGCGCAACAAGCCGCCATCAGGGTTTTATTGCCGAGGTTACCGACTACAAGTACAGTGAGCTGGAGCAGATTTTGGAGCTTGCCGAAAGCAAAAACGAGCCACCGTTCCTGCTTATTTTGGACGGCGTAGAGGATCCGCACAACCTTGGCAGTATTTTGCGAGTTGCAGAATGCGCAGGCGTGCACGGCGTGGTAATCCCCCGTCACCGCGCTGTTTCGGTAAACGAAACGGTTATCAAGGTAAGTGCGGGTGCGTCTGCTCATATCAAGGTGGCAAAGGTTACCAACATCAACGACACAATCAGCGAGCTTAAAGAACGCGGTATTTGGGTATACTGTGCGGATATGGACGGAGGCTCGCTTTATACCACCGACCTTACCGGCCCCATCGCTATCGTGGTGGGCGGCGAGGGCAAGGGTGTGGGCAAGCGCACTCGCAGTAACTGCGACGGCGTGGTGTCCATTCCCATGTTTGGACAGGTCAATTCGCTTAACGCTTCGGTAGCGGCGGCTATTGTGGTGTACGAAAAGGTAAGGCAGAGCAACAAGTAAGGCTACTCTTGCGTTTTGCGTAAAATTTTAGGAAAACAAATAATTTATAAAAGAGGTATAAAAATATGCGTAGAAGAATTATTGCAGGAAACTGGAAGATGAACATGACCAAGGCTGAGGCAAAGCAGTTTATGGCTGACTTTTTGCCCCTTTGCAAGGATGCAAAATGCGACACCGTGCTTTGCGTTCCGTTCACTGATATTCATAGAGTATACAAGCTTGCGATCGGCAGCAATGTTAAGGTTGGCGCGCAAAACGTAGCTTGGGCAGACAAGGGCGCATTCACCGGCGAGATTTCGGCTGAGATGCTTAAAGAGGTTGGTGCAGAGTACGTAATCATCGGCCACAGCGAGCGCAGAGCTTACTTTGGCGAAACGGACGAAACCGTTAATATGCGCACCAAGCAAGCACTCAAAAACGGACTTAAGCCCATTGTTTGCGTAGGCGAAACGCTCGACCAGCGCGAGGGTGGCAAGACCGAGGAGGTTCTTGCAAATCAGGTTAAGAAGGGTCTTGAGGGAATAACCGAGGAGGTTATTATCGCTTACGAGCCTGTTTGGGCAATCGGTACGGGCAAAACCGCTACCCCCGAAATGGCAAACGAAACCATCGGCTTTATTCGCAGTGTAGCACAGCCGCTTGTTGGCGACGTTAGTATTCTTTACGGCGGCAGCATGAATGCGGCTAACGCACAAAGCCTTTTGAACATGGAGCATATCGACGGCGGACTTATTGGCGGCGCAAGCCTTAAGCCCAATGACTTCTCGGTGATCGTAAACTGCGACTAAGGAGTTACGATGAAAAAGACAGACGCACTTATAATCCTGGATGGCTTTGGTAAGGGTGGATGCGGCATGGGCAATGCAATAGAAAAGGCAGGAGTGCCTAATTTCAAAAAGCTTATTTCCGAGTATCCGCACACCTGTATCAGCGCTTCGGGTCTTAGCGTAGGCTTGCCCGAGGGACAAATGGGAAACAGCGAGGTCGGACACCTCAACCTCGGTGCGGGCAGAGTTATCTATCAGGATATTACCCGTATCGACAAGGCTATCGCGGACGGCGACTTTTTTGAAAACAAGCAATTTAACGCCGCAATCGACAACGCATTAGATAAGGGTACTGCGCTTCATATTGCAGGACTTCTTGGCAACGGCGGCGTGCATAGCTCGATTAACCATTTATTTGCTCTTGTCGAGCTTTGCCATAGACGTGGGCTTAAAAACGTGTACATTCACGCAATTACGGACGGACGAGATACCGCACCCGACAGCGCTCTTGGATTTGTGGAGCAGTTGGAGGCAAAGTGCCGCGAGATTGGCGTAGGCAAGGTGGCTACCGTGGTGGGTAGGTTCTATTATATGGACCGTGACAACCGCTGGGAGCGTGTTCAAAGAGCGTACGACTGCGTTTTTGACGGCAAGGGCGAGCGCGCGGCAGGTGCAATCGAGGCGATAAAGACCTCGTATAACAGCGGCGTAACCGATGAGTTTATCGTGCCTGTTTTGATAGGCGACTACGACGGGGTGAAGGACGGCGACAGCTATATCTTTTATAACTTCCGCGCAGACCGTGCAAGAGAGATGTCGCACGTAATTTTGGACGACGACTTTACGGGCTTTGCTCGCACCAAAAAGGACGTGTTCTATGTAGGTATGACCGAGTACGATGCTTCGCTTGATATGCGTATTGCGTTTGGCCCTAAGGATATTCGCAACACGCTCGGCGAGTTCGTTGCGGCGCAGGGGCTTACGCAGACCCGCGTTGCCGAAACAGAAAAGTACGCACACGTAACCTTCTTTTTTAACGGCGGAGTCGAGCAGCCCAACAAAAATGAAAGTCGTGTTCTCGTGCCCAGTCCCAAGGTAGCGACCTACGACCTTAAGCCCGAAATGAGCGCTTACGAGGTTACAGATAAGGCGCTGGAGGCTGTTGGCAAAACCGATTTGCTTATTATGAACTATGCCAACTGCGACATGGTTGGACACACCGGCATTATGGATGCGGCGGTTCAAGCCGTAAAGGCAGTTGACGAGTGCTTTATAAGGGTGGTAGAGGCAGTAGTGGCTACCGGCGGAAGCGTAATTGTTACCGCAGACCATGGCAATGCAGAGTGTATGACGGTAGGCGACAAGCCGATGACTGCGCATACAACCAATGTAGTGCCTCTTGTTATTGCAGGCGATAAGGCAAGGGGCAAGGCTTTGCGAGAGGACGGTGCGCTTTGCGACGTTGCGCCTACGCTACTTGCTCTTATGGGTCTTACTCCCCCTGCCGAGATGGAAGGAAAAAACCTTTTGACAGAATAACAGCTATACGTATTAGTGTTTTTGAGCATTATTGCTTTTTACAAGCTCTTCTACGCGGACGGCAACCGATTCGGCAAGCGAATAAACAAAGCCGAGTCGGACGGATGCAAACCGCTTGTCGCTTGGAGGATAGCAGGTCGTTACTGCGGTAACCGAGATATCTCCCACCCAAGGCAGGTTTTTTCCGCTTGCCGCACCCGGCTTTAGACCGCCGTGACTGACATAGATATTGCCCACGTTTTTGCCAACGCAAGAATCGACGGCAATCACGGTGGAGGTATGCTTATGCTTTATAAAGGAATAATATTCGGTAAGATTAAGGGCTGTTATGGGGCGGATTAGCGTTCCGTACACGTAAGCCGGAAGTCCTCGTGACACAAGAAGCTGTCCTACAAGCGGGCCAAGGCAGTCGCCGCTTACCGAGTCGGTGCCTATGCACATAACGACGGGTAGATTTTTGCATTTCATACCAGTGATTATAGACACATATCAAAAGATTATTCAAGGAGGATTATATGCTTGATTTTGCTTTTATCATTATAATAGCGATAAGCACGGTATTGGGCTTTGTGTTTGGCTTTTTCAAGACACTCAAATCCTTTTTGGGCTGGTTTGTGTGCTCGGTATTTGCTTTTATGTGTGCACAAGCACTTGCCGACGCGTTTTTGTCGGCGTCAATGGCGGCAAAAATCGTAAGCGGCGGCTCTATTTACGATTCCGTTTACGGCGTTTTGCCCGACGAAATCAAGAGTATTTCGATGGAAACAATAAGGCAGTCCATCGCCGCAGGCGAAAGTGAAGCGCAAATTGCGTTAAAAATCGCAAACGAGGCAGGTGGAATAGCCAAGCTGTTTACGACGGTTATTCAGTCGGCAGTTAGCACACCGCTGTATCTAAACAGCACGCTACAAAACGTGGCGCAGGTGCTTGCGGTAGAGCTTACCTACCATATTTACGTCGTAATCGTTGCGATTGTTTTCTTTATCGTGCTTCGCATAATTATTATGGGCGTTGCTATTATGGGCGAAGCCAAAAGCCGAAAGGACAGCAGGGAAAGGGCAGAAAAAAAGAAGGGCAGAATACTCAAGAATTTGCTTACCGACAGACTCTTGGGTCTTGCCGTAGGCTTAGTGCGAGGCGTAGCATACGGCTGTATTTTGCTTATGATAATTTCTTACTGTGCGGGGCTGGGCGAGAATATTCAAAAGCAGGTTGACGAGTCAAAAATAAGCGCAGCAATCACAGCGCCGCTAACCGAGGCGTTTAGCGAAAGAATAAGCACCGACATAGAAGAAAACGAAAGATATATGGGTCTTGTTGCCGCCTTGGAAGAAAGATTGGCATCAGAGGCGGAATAAAAGCTAAATAGGATAATAGATAAAAAAGCATTTTCCGTAGCGGAAAATGCTTTTTGCATTGTCAAAATTTTTACTTTACAATGTAAATTTGGGCGGTGGGTTAAACGGGGCTAAAAAAATTACGTCGTAAGTAATAAGCTCAAAAATCATAAAGCCCACAACGCACAGCACGGTAACGGCCATTACCATAAGCGCGATTATCGAGCCGAGATATTTTGCTCGCAGTCTTTCGGTAATAGCAAGGTAGGCTGATATAAGCAGTAGTACGCCCATTGGTACGATAACCGAAGAAAACATGTTCAGCCCAAGCGTTTCGTTTATCTTATAACAGATAATGCATACAAAAAAGAGTAGCAACGCCGAAATGGACGCGAACATTGCTATTTTTGTAAACAGCCTCGTGGACTGCGGGCTTCGGTTTTCCAGCTCGACCGAATGATTGATAGAATCTTCAAAATTCATACGCTGTAATATATTACTTTGATGGCGGCTATAACAAAAGGGCATAGGTTTATATGCCCTTTTTATAATCTAATTACTCTGCTTTTTCGGTCTTCTTAGCCCTGGTCTTCTTGGGCTTTTCTTCCGTTTCTGCAGTGTCCTTCTTGGTGGTGCGCTTAGCCTTGGGCTTTTCCTGCTGAGCAGCAGCCTCGGCCTCTGCCTTCTTCTCCTCAGCTATGCGCTTAGCTTCAGCCTTAGCAGCCTCTTCACGAGCAACCTTTTCTGCACGCTTTTCAGCAGCGATGGTCTTGTTGTCCTTCTTAACCTCGATGGTCTTCTTGCCGCTCTTGATGTCCGAAAGGCGCTTGGCTAATGCAGACTTACGGTTGTTGGCGCTGTTCTTGGTGATGATGCCCTTGGTTGCAGCCTTGTCGATGATGGACATCGTCTCGGGCAAAAGCTTTTCTGCAGCAGCAAGGTCGGTTTCGACAGCGTTGTGGAACTTCTTTATAGCGGTGCGCAATTCACTGGTGAGCATTCTGTTGCGCTCATTCTTCTTCTTGTTTACAAGCACACGCTTCTTTGCGGATTTAATGTTTGGCATTTGTAATCTCCTAAAATTGTTTGTTGTAATTTTCTAACTAAGACATTTTAGCACATTAAAAAGATAAAAGCAAGTAATAATGAGCTTTTTTTGGGGCAAAATACAATTAAATTTAGATTTTTTTGGAGTGAACTATGAAAAAACGAACGGATATGGCGATTGAGCTTTGCTCGGGCACGGCTAAGCAAAAGGGTAAGACGGTGCGTACGGACATTGAGCTTGACGAGCAAGCGGCAAAGCAACACGGTAAAGCGGCGGGCAAGTACGTTTGTATAGAAAGCGACGCGGTAAAAACGGTGGACCGCGCTGAGTACAAAAGACTTGCCGCCGAGCTTAGTCAGGTTATTGCCGAAATGGGCGGCCAGCCAAGCAACGTCTTGGTGGTGGGGCTGGGCAATCCAAAGCTTACAGCCGATTCGCTTGGCAGTAAGGTTTTTGATAGGCTTGTGGTTACCCGCCAAATTGAGGACGCTGATACAAAAATCAGCGGAATTTGCCCTAACGTAATGGGAGTTACGGGAATCGAAAGCTTTGACGTAATAAAGGGAGTGTGCGAGCGCATAAAGCCCGACCTTGTGGTTGCGGTGGACAGCCTTGCGTCCGCTTCGACCGGGCGTATTGCTTCGGCGTTTCAGCTTTGCTCAAGCGGTATTACCCCGGGTAGCGGAGTAAGCAATCACCGCATGAGGCTAAGCTACGATTCACTTGGGTGCAGGGTAATTTCGCTTGGCGTTCCGCTTGTGGTGTACGCCGGCACTATTATATCCGAGGCGGTGGGCGAGCGTGAGGTGGACGAGCAAATTGCGGGGCTTATAGTTACGCCCAAGGATATAGACTTTCTGGTTGACGAGTGCGCTGATGTGATTGCCGCCGCCATCAATCGCGCATTTATCTAAGTCGCTCTGCCGCTGTTTGTCACCGTAAGTCAACATTTGGAATATAAATTTGTATGAAAATCGGAATTATGGATAGCGGTATTGGCGGCATAACTACCTTGCGTAGACTGATGAGCGTTGTGGGCGGTGATTACGTTTTCGTGAGGGATAGGCTGTGTCCGTATGGCGATAAGGACGACGGCTTTATACTTAGCAGAACGTTTGCGGCGTGCGAAAAGCTTAAGCAACACGGTGCCGAGCTGATAGTTCTTGCGTGCAATACGGCAACAAGTGTTGCAGTCAGGGCTTTGCGTGAGCAGGATAAGGCATTTAGCTATATAGGAATAGAGCCTGCTGTAAAGCCCGCTTTGCTTGGATGCGATAAGGCCGCCGTTATTCTTACTCCCGCAACGGCAAGGCAGGATAAGTTTAAGCTGCTGATAAAAAGTGAGGGCGATAGATTAAAAATAGTTACGCCGCCCGCCCTTGCGCCGCAGATAGAAAAAAGCTTTTTTGACCCCAAGGAAATGGCTCGGCTTGCCGCCGAGGTGTATTCTGAATGCAAGGGATATGACGGTGTGGTGCTTGGCTGTACGCACTATATATTTCTAAAGGATTATTTGTACGGCTTGGACTATAAGCTTAAGATTTTTGATGGCAACGATGGCGTGGCGCGGCGAGTGCTTTCGCTTGTCGGCAAGCAGGGCGATCCGTCCGTGCGTTTTATCGAAATCGGCTAATCGTGCATTTTATGGCAATAATTTGCATAAAGCAACATATAAATTAAAGTATAATGCCCTAAGGAGGTAGCTTATGCAGTTTATAAAAAAGCTTGTTATTCTTACCGGAAGTGGGGCGCACGGCACGCTTATGCTCGAAAAAAACGGCTTTGACGTTAGGTGCAAGCTTACGCTTTTTGGGCTTAGCAAGGGGGCGTACAGGCTGGTCGTTATTTCGGACGGACTTTTTGTTACCGACGTAAGCGAGGGCGGTACAACCTTTAGATTGGGCGAAATTAATATGGAGCAGATTCATGCCGCGGTTATAGGCGACAGGGTGATAGCGTACGGAAGCAACTGCGCTCAAAAGCTCACGCCGTCACAAATTATGGACAAGGTAAGGGAGCAGGATGCCAAGGTGGGAGCGGCGCAAAGCAAGATTACGTATAGCGGTGCGGAGCTTAAGCCAAGCGATTACTTTATGCAAATCGCCCCCGTAGGCTATAACGATTTTGCGATTGCCGAAAAGAATTTTTATCCCGCGCATCTTTCGCTTGTTGGCGAGGATGAGGCGGAGAATAAAGAAGAAGCCTCGGACGCGCAAACCGAAGACCAAAATACTAATACGCAAGCTGTACCGGTGGGGGCGGATACTCAATACGCGCAAGAGGCTGCCGTAATGCAGTCCGAGTACGAAAATCTTGATGACGTAGGCGCAAATTTGTGTCAAGAAGCGGCGGCGACTACGCAAAACGCCGAGCAAGAAGCTCAACAAAAGCCTCAATTGGATAGCGAAAAAAAGGAGCAAGAGCCAAAAATGGGCGTAAAAAGTCTAAGAGAATGTGCAAGCGGGCACGCGCCCGTGGGCAGAAGGGCGACGTATTTCGAGCGGAGTCGCGCTCAAATCGAGAGGGTGATACAGGGTGGAGAGCGCTTTGCGGAATTAGAGCGACTTATTCCGGGCAGTCGGTTCGTCAAGGTAAATTATGACACTAAGCGTTTTTACATAGTGGGTGTAATCGGATGTGATTACATTTGCTACGGCGTTCCTGCTGCCTATTCGCCACAGCCTCCCTCGCCGCTTACGGGGTACGCAAGATGGCTGCCGCTCCCCTTGCCCCACCGTATAGATGGGTTTTGGATGATGTATCAAGACGGCGTAACCGGCGAAACACTAAGGAATAATTAAAAAAATTTGGCAATTATCGCTAAAATGGTTTGACTAATCGGCTTGTAGTATGTATAATACTAAGGTTGACTATTATACCATTTGGAGTATTTACAGTAATGAAAAAGAAAATTTTGGCAGTCATCGTTGCGATGCTTTTGATTTGTGCTCCTTTGACTGCATGTAACGAATCGTACAAGGAACAGCCGATAGAGGGCACTCAGGATACCTCTTATGCCGTTATCAGCAACGGTGGAAGCGCAGTTCAGTACGGCAACTACGTTTACTATATCAACGGATATAGAGGATACGACGACGAGGACGGCGAGCAGAACTATTGGGGCAACGTAACCAAGGGTGCTCTTTACCGTGCAGAGCTTATCGGTAGCGACGCTAAGTTTGATTACGTAACCGCATTCGGTACTACCGTTAAGGATGTTAAGACCTTTGCAAGCGCATTCGACCCGCAAAGCGAGCTTAGCTTCGTTTCGTCTGCAAACGACGTTGTTATTGGCTACGAAAAGGATGAGGACGGCGAAATCGTTTATGACGGCGAAAACCCCGTAGAGGTTAAGGAAACGGTGTACGAGGCAAAGACCGTTCGTATTGCATCTAAGACCATCGGAACGACCGGCTACGATAAAGGCGGTATCTTTATTTATGACGAGCACGTTTACTACGCTTCGCCCTCTAACGACCAAAACCGTAACGGCGAGTTCGAAACGACCAAGACTGCTTTCTTCCGCACCAAGCTTGACGGCACTGGCACTGTAAAGCTTTACACCACCGAGAACGCTGCGGACTCTGCTCCGTACGCTTTCTACAAGCGCGGCGATAATGTTTACCTTACCGTGCTTGACGGGACAAGCATTATCTCGGTAAAAATCGGCGCAAAGAAGACCGAAAGCGTTAAGGAAATCGCAACTGACGTAAGCGAGGCGCTTTTCCCCGTTAAGGATGTATATTATAAAGGTATCGACACCAACGAGGCGGCAGACTTCATTTATTATACGCGCGAGATTACCGAAAACGACCCTGTAAGATCGGGTAACATCGCAGTTGCGCTCCGCCCGGACGGAAGCGAGGCAATGCAGATTATGGCAAACGGCAACACCGTTACGCTTATGAACGTGGACGGCGGCTACCTCTTTTACGAGGACGCTCAGGTTGGCGGCGACGTTGTTATGTACACCAACCTTCATCAGCAGTTCATGACCGGCAGTCAAACCTACAAGACCGCATACGAGGCAAACAAGAGCGCGATCGAGGCGGCAAACGGTGCGAATAGTCCGCTTCTTGGACATCAGTCGGGCGTTGCTCTTGATATCGAGAATATCGCAGATTACACCACCGTTCTTTGCTATAGACCCAACAAGCTTTCTAACCAGGTTTATTCGGTTATGACTGACGGCAACGGAATCTATACCTACGACGGAGTGGAGATGGTTAAGGTTTACGGCGAGGCAGTTGCTAATCTTTATACCGTAAAGGGTACGGACGTTTATTTCTCTAACAGCGACGGTCAGTACTTTGCTACCAACGCTTACACTGCGGCACAAAGCAACACCGTTGTTACGCTTGGCACCGATATGAGCACCGAAGCTACCTTCCATCTTGACGTTATGGGTGACTTTGTTATGATGATTGGTAGCGTAGACGACTACGCAAGCGATTACGCAATGTTCGTAGACCTTAGTCGCGTAGACGAGGGCGCACAGTTCGTTGGCGAAAGACTTTCCGAAGACAAGTACGACCCCAGCGTAGAGCTTGAAGAAGGCGACGAAGAATAATAATTTATATTGCGACAAAACAAGGCGGGTGCAAACAATGCACTCGTTTTTTTTATTACTTTAAGCAAAAACGGGTATTGACAAAAAATGTAAAATGAGGTATAATTAAACAAATAAATTAAAAAGGACAAAATAGAATGGACAAGCAAAGACGCAAGAGAGTCAACTTCATAACTAAAGCAGTATCAATACTGCTTATAGTTGTCATGATGATTGTATTCTTACCCGAGACAATGACGGTCTTGGCAGAGGAAATCAAAAGCGCAGGGGGAGAAAGCGAGCAGTCGCAGCAAGTCGAGCAAGAGCAAGAATCTACATACGAGCCTGACTTTAGCGTAGAGGATATGCACAGCACTCCCGCCGAGCAAGAGGAAGCATATATACTGTATGAGGCAGAGTATAAGCGAAGCGAATACGAAAAGCACTTTTATATGTCTGACGGAACGTATATGAGGGAAACGTATGCAATGCCTATCCATTACCTTGATGATGATGGGTTGTACAAGGAAATAGAAAATGCGAACAGCTCGGCAGGTAATATGTCAAGAGCATATATCGAGAATACAAGAGATTACTATGTAGAAGAATGGGGCGTAGAAGGCACGTATAATCCGTACAGCTATGATGGCGGCGATTACAGTATATATGTTAAGCCGCAAACGCTGTCGTGCACGGTAGAAATTCCGTACATATCATTGCAAGCGCCAAGTGCGGCAATGGCTGTTACAGCATACTATAATCCGGGCTTTTCGGCGTTAAGGCGAAAGCTTATGCAAGGCGTAAGTGGTATGGATAATACACAGGACTATTATGGCGAGGATATAAAGCTAAATATAGAGCAGTATATGGTGCCGCTGTACGAGCGATACGCAGAAAACGGTACCATCAATGAGAGGATCGTGGGATATCTTTATGTGGATGCAGACGGATCGGTGCATAACTTTTTGCCTACCTCGGATGAAGAAAACAATACAGAATATTACAATGTAATGCTTGGGTATACATACAATTCTACTGATAGAAAAATGTTAGATGGCACGGGCTTTGCTTTTATGAGCTTTGATAGCTTAGGCAGATTGATAGACATATACACCAAAAATGGGGATAACATAGGTATAATATATTACCAAAACAACCAAATAAATTGTATAAAAAACCGTATAAACGGTTATGACTATCAAATTATAAATTTTGAATATAACACAAGTAACAAGCTTGCAGAAATGTACGGAGCGTTTCAAATAGTGCCGATAGGGGACGACCTAGATTATGTATACGAAAAGGCTCATAGAGTACAGCTGACATATTTGGACAACAAGCTAATGTCTGTAAAGGATATTAATGATGAGCAACTGGTAAAGATAATGTATGAGTTGGGAACAGACTTTGTGGACATATACAACCGCTATGGAGCAGGTCATG
>SVHR01000062.1 GCA_015055705.1 Clostridiales bacterium
GTTGGGCGTTCGGCTACGAATGGGGTAGCTACGGCTCACTCGGCTTGTTCGGCGAATTGGAAAGTGCTACCGTGAAAAACGTAACCATAAAAGGTGCCGAAAACTATGTAGAGGGCGGCGACGTATCCTTTGTTGCAGGCAGCGCCACCGGCACCTGCGTTTTTGAGAATATCACTATTGAGGACAGCATAGCTGCAACCTATAACAACGGCTGCGGCGGCATTATCGGATGGTCCGGTGCAGGCGAGTATACCTTCAAAAATATTACCCTTGCAGAGGATGTCGTTCTCGGAGGTCTTTGGGGCTCCTTCGATAGCTCTATCGGGGGTATCGTAGGTCAGGGCGAGCCCGGCGCAACGTATAACTTCGAAAACGTAAATATAGCTTGCCGTATAGACGCATACAACGATTGTACTGCTTCGTACGACCACTACAACTACCGTATGTGCGGTATGATCATCGGTCGCTTGGAGCAAACCGTAAATATCGACGGAACAAATTATCCCGATACCACCAAATACAATATCACCTGCACAAACGTTACGGTTACGTACGGCGAGTGGGCTAATTACCATTATTGCGATCCTACGCCCGGACTTAACGGTGGGCGCGGTATGCGTGTTGAGCCCGGTTATTCTTATGATGGACTTCCCGAGGATTACGATCATAGCCAGTGTACGGCACATTGTAAGCTCTTGATTCCCTTCGACCAAATCTTTGGCGGCGCGCAGCTCGGTGTTAAGGGACTTCCCGCTTACGAGGGCGTAACGGTTATTTATAACAACAAATAATAATAGAGCTTCCATTTACGCTTCAAACAACGCCTTTTGTGGCTAATCACAAATATGGCAGATGCCGTAGCATAGTTGAACGACGGAATCAGACAAAAGCAAATTTTGCTTGAGCGTCAACGTGTTTGGCAGTAAGAATGTGACAAACGCTCCGTACAATACAAACAATATATTTTTATGGTAGGCTATTCTATTTTGTGCGACATTCTCCCCAAGAGCCGCAATAGGATGAACCAACACAGCTTACGTATAACAAACGTAATCAATAACCCCTTGACGGAAGCGTTTATCAAAGAAGCGGATGCGTGCATCCGCTTCTTGTTGTTTAATAGCTTTTTTGCCTGTCTGTGGGCTTAGCGGTCGTCTTCGAGGGCTAAAGTGAATATACGTATGCTTAAAACATAATCAAATTGTCAAAGCGCGGCTTAATATATCATAGTGTCTTGCCGTTCCAAGGGGCGTTTTGGTACAAAACAAAGCCGCGTCTTCGACAAAAAAATACAATGGTGGCAAAAAAGTGTAATTATTTTAAGTATTTTTCGATTAATCTCTTGTCAATTATAAAAATGTATGGTATAATTAGTATGTATATTTGTACTCTTGTGCGTATATTTAGGCTCGTACGGATAATAAGGCGCAAGCAGGTGCTGTGGCAGACTCAAAAAGGGAGGTGCGGTAATGAAAAAGAAAAGCTTGAATATTTTGATTGTCGCCCTTGCTGTGGTTGCGATTTTTGGAGGTATGCTTGCTATTTATGTTAACGACGCTAAGGACAGCTTTGCCGAAAGCATTACGGTAGACAGCGACGGCGTGACCGAAACAGTGGTGTCCGTAAACGATTTGACCCTTATCCCGACTCAAAGGAAGGATTACACGCTTAGTCTTCAAAGCGAGATTGAGGGTACGTTCGACGTTGTGCTTGACTGTGAGGAAACGCGCGACGGTGGGATGAAGCAGTTTGTTTTTGTCACTGTAAAAAGCGGCGATAGCGTTGTGTACGAGGGTGGCCTATCCGACCTTTTGGGCGACACGGACGTGATGTTCCAGGTCGAAATCGATAGCGAAACGGCAGTACAGCTAACCATCTGCTACGAGATGCCCGAGAGCGTTGGCAACGAGGCGCAGGGCACGTCAGCTGACTTTGATATCCATATTAGGATAGAAAAGGTCTAAGCCGGGGTCGTGGCAATGAAAAAGGACGTGCTAAAAAAGATTGCGGTTATTGCGGGTAACGTGCTGTTGTATGCGTTTATTGCATTATGCTTGTTTGGAGTGTTACTCACCGTCACCGCAAAGAAGGATGCTGATGGTACAGCGACAATTTTTGGCAGGCAGCTGAGAATTGTCAAAACCGCCTCGATGGAGGCAAGCGAGAGCACTGACGTAAGCGACTTTGACATCAAAAGCATTCGCACGGGTGCAATGATTTTTGTCGAGGTGGTTCCAGAGGACGATGCTACGGCTTGGTACGACTCGCTAAACGAGGGTGACGTGCTTACCTTTAAGTACGTGTACGGCAAGCAGGAAACGATAACGCACCGAATCACCAAAAAGACGCCAAAGGATGGCGGATTCGTCTTTGAGCTTACAGGCGACAATAAGGACGGCGAAATGGGTGCGCTTACTCAGACGATAGACACCACGCTTGCTGATAGCCCCAACTATATAGTAGGTAAGGTTGTGGGGCAAAGCTACGCACTTGGTAGGTTCGTCAGCGCATTGCAATCGCCCATTGGGCTTGTGTGCATCGTAATCATACCGGCTCTTGCGATAATTGCCTTTGAGGTGATAAGAATCGTGGGCGTCATCGGTCCGTCCAAAAAAAAGCAAAGCGAAATCGAGGAGCTTCGTAAACGCGTGGCTGAGCTTGAAGCTAAGGAAATCGAGCAGACTGGCGATGCGGCAAACTAAGGAATTGACGGCGAAAGCCGTAGAGATTTAATAATATAATGTTGTAGGAGGCATAGTATGGAAATTTTGTTTATGGTGTTTATGATATTCGTATCGGTTATGGCGTTGTTTTCCGTGCTCGTCGTATTGAGAGATATCGTTAAGGAAATCATCAGTGCGAAAAAGGGAAAGAACGAGGCAACCGGTCAGCCCCAGCCCGAGGCGCAATCCGCAGCTGCGGCTCCCGTTGCGCCTGTAGCTTCCGTTGCCGTAGTTGCGGCTAAAGAGCCCGAGGCTGTTGCTCCTGTAGAGGAAAAGGTTCAGCCGGTGGCGGTGGTAGCTCCCATCCAGATTAAGGAGGAGCCCGTTGCTCCCGTTGAGGAGGTTAAGGAAGAGCCTGTAGCTCCCGTAGTGGAAGAAGCTCCCGCTGTGGAGGAGGTTAAGGAAGAGCCTGCTCCGGTAGCAGAGGAGGTTGCCGCTGTAGAAGAGGTTAAGGAGGAATCTGCTTCCGTTGTCGAAGAAGCTCCTGCCGATGACGACAACAGCGTTAAGTTCACGGCGGCACAGCAGACGCTTGAAGAAAAATACCTTGCACTTGAGCCCGAGGCAAAGAAATGGTATGATGAGATTATCAGACATGCTATGAGCATCGAGGGTAGCAAGCGCGTTAAGAACGTTCGTTACGAGGAGTACAAGGTCGGAAACAGCCGTCTTGTTCGTTTGCTTATCAAGCGCGGCGTAATTTACTGCGACGTATACCTCAACAACAGTAATTTCAGAAATTACGTAAACGAGAATAAGATTTCGATCAAGCAGTCGGCGACCACCATTCGTATCGACAGCGACAGCACTCTTGAAGCGGTTAAGAATGCTATTGACATCGTAGTAGTTTCTATCGCAGAAGAAAAAGAGTACAAAAAGCAAATTATGAGAGAAAAACGCAAGGCCGCAAGAGCAGCGCAGGCAGCGGCAGAGGCAGAAGCAGCACCCGTTGTTGAAGAAGCACCTGTGGTAGAAGAAGCTTCGGTGGTTGAGGAAGCTCCGGTAGCGGAAAACGAGGTTGCGGCAGCAGCAGCTCCGGTAGTAGAAGAAGCTCCGGTAGTTGAGGAAGCTCCCGCGGCAGAAGAAGCTCCCGTAGTAGAAAACGAGGTTGCGGCTCAGTAATAAAAGCGCAAAATATAACAAGGAGGTAAATGATTGTGTCAACGAAAGCTAAAAGCTTACTTATGTCGTCGCTTATGGTTATGCTGTGTCTTGCCGCTGTGGCAGTGGGCACGTATGCTCTGTTTTCGGCAGAGGTTACGCTTACCAATCATTTAAAAGCGGGCACCCTGGACGTCGCTCTTAGGCGTACCAATCTCGCGGCAACGTACCTCGATGAGGACGGCTTCCTTGCCGAAATTACGGATGGGGAAGACGTAGACTTTACTCAAGCGACAGATCAAAACGTGTTTGGGTTTAGCGGAACGGGCACCGTTGTGCCGGGCAGCAAGTATATTGCCGATATGGAAATCGTAAATAAGGGTGACGTTGCCTTTGCGTATTGGATTGAGATTGTTTTTGACGATGCGCTTGGGCTTGCGCTTGCCGACCAAATCGAAATTACCGTAACAACGGACAAATCGGTTTCGGCAAAGCTTAGCAGTGGCGTTACCTTAGGTAGCGATGAGTCGCCCATTGGCACGCTTGCCGCAACAGACGAAAGCCAATCCTTTAGCGTATCCGTAGAGTTTTTGGATCTAAATGATGGCAGTAACAACGACGCGCAGGGTCAAAACGTAAGCTTCGACCTTGTCGTGCATGCAGTTCAGGTGGTTTCGCAGTAAAGCAAAAAGGTTATTCTTGTTTAGACTTAGTGTCGCACCTAAAAAGCGACGCTAGGCTTAGGACAAGAAGAGGAGAATAATTATGAAGAAAAAAACATTATTTTCTGCTGTTTTGGTTATAGCGCTTTGCCTTAGTATGGTAGTAGGCTCGACATTTGCATTGCTTACTACCGAGCAGGAGTTTAATATTTCCATAAACTCGGCAAAGGTAGGCATGACGGCAAGCGTTGACACAGCGGGTATAAAGCTTTATTCGGCAGTACCTGCAGGTGCAGACGCACAGCAAATCATAGAGGACGAATATGGCAACAAGTACGTTTATCAGCAGCAGACCGACAGCTTCCTTAACGGAGGATCGGCAGGGTACAAGGATGGAACGTTCAGCCTTAGTCTAATCACCCCGGGCGATAAGGTGGAATTCTCCGTTGGTGGCGAAAACACCGGCGACATCGCGGTAAAAAGCCGATTGCTTATTTCGTGCGACGAGGGGCAGGCTCTTATGGAGGGTCTTGTAATCACAGTAAACGGCGTTAAGTTTACAAATTCATCCTCGTATGCAACCGAGTGGCAAACCATTGAGGTAGGCGAGAAAATGGAAGGCATTGTGGTTACCATCGAGCTTCCCGTTTCGGCAAACAACGACTATCAGGGACTTACCGCTTCCATTTTGGTTACTGTAGAGTCGGTACAGGAAAACGGTAAAATTTAGAACAACGTTTTGTATCCTTATATTTAAGGTAAAATAGATAAGGAAGAAAATTCAGGCACAAATAAGTCGGCTTGGGCAAAAAGCCAAGCGCAAAAAATACTAATGGCAAGGAGGAAATGATGATTCGCAAGCGCGTAAACAAAAAAGCATTCGTTATAGCGGTAATGGTCATTTTGCTTTGCCTTGTTTCCTTGGTGGGCGCAACTCTCGCACTCTTTACGGGCGAGGGTGGCAAGATAGGTATCGTCACTACGACGGGTAGCGTCAAGGTGGATATCGTGGACACGACCGAAAATGCAGAATCACTTGTCGACAAGGTGCTTAATTTTCAAACCTCGGCTTCGCACAAAAAGGTTTATTTCGAGCCGGGCGCAACCTATTACACGCAAGGCTTTAGAATTAAAAATAAAGGAGACATCTCGATAACCTATAGACTCTCTCTTAGTACCGATAAGGTAGAAAATAGGGAGCAGTTTGAGGAGGGCTTCGAGCTGTTGATTTCGACTAGCCCCACGGGAGAGGATGCTATAGAGCTTAACAAATTCTCGGCTAATCTTAAGGCGGACGAAATCAGCGCCCCCTATTATTTGATTGTAAAAATGAAAACCTCTGCCGGAAACGAATTTCAAGGTAAGGCGTATTCCGGCATTGGCGTAACTGTTTACGCGGTACAGAGCAACGGCGCCGTTACCTAAGGAGCAGCGATGGAACTAAGCGAAAAAGCGCAAAGGATAGTTAATATCGTGCTCAAGGCTTTAACGTGGCTGTTGGTTGCGTTTGCGGTATGCATGATGGTGTTTACAATATTTACCGTATCCACCGTTGACCGCAACGACCGTAGCATTTTTGGTCTTAGGTTTTACATTGTACAAACCGGCTCCATGAGCAAGTCCGAAAAAAACGAGCACCTTGATGTACATTTTAATGCCGGAGACATTATTTTAATAAAAGAGGTCGAGGACAAGACAGCTCTACAGTCGGGTGACATTATTTCGTTTATATCTACCAATGATGAGAGCTATGGCGAAACCATCACTCACATGATTTATGAGAGAAAGGAGGACGACGGCGGTAGGCTGCTTGGTTACGTAACTTACGGTACCAACACCGGGGCAATCGACGAAGCACTCGTAGAGCCCGGATTTGTAATCGGTACGTATGCCGGTAAGCTTCCCGGACTTGGCAACTTCTTTGCATTCGTAAAGTCCACTCCGGGCTACATCGTGTGCATACTTGTGCCCTTCCTGCTTCTTATATTGTACAACGGTATCAACGTAATTCGCTTGTTCCGTAAGTACAAGCAAGAGCAGTCGGCAATTCTGCAAGCCGAAAAGGACGAGATTGCAGCCGAGCGCAAGCACAACGAAGAAATGCTTAAACAGCTTCAAGAAATGCAGGCGGCTCAAACGGCAAACGCCGCACCTGCGCCGCCCCAGCAACAAGAGCTTGATGCACTCGCCGAGCAACGCAGACAAAACGAGGAAATGCTTAAGCAGCTGCTTGAGCTAAAAGCTCAGCTTGCTCAGCAAGCCGCCGCGGCAAATCCGACTCAACCCACGTCGGAGCAACCGCAGACTATTCAGCCGCACATTGAGCAAGCTCAGCAAGAATCTGACGAGCAAACGTCAGATGAAAACCAATAATTACGCAGCAATGCGTAAAAGCCGATTTGCTGCAAGATAAATTTGTATATCCCTATACCTTTTTTGGGCTTAACCTAAGAGGGCGTAGAAAAAATTTTATAGGAGAGAAAGACTATGAAGACAAAGAAGACAGTAAAGAAAGCATTGCTTAGCAGTGTAGTCGCACTTGTTGTGAGCTTTACGATGCTTCTCGGTACGACGTTCGCTTGGTTTACCGATTCGGCTGAGTCCAAGGGTAACATCATTCAGACCGGTACGCTTGAT
>SVHR01000063.1 GCA_015055705.1 Clostridiales bacterium
AGCTTCTTTGCCGTTGTATTTGCTGTCGTGGTCTCCTATGCCTGTCGAAACGCCTGCCGATACCTTTGTAGCGGCTATCTTTACAATGCCGTTGCGGAATCGGGCACTCTCGCGCGAGGATACCGTAATTCCCACAAACGGAAGAAAAATACGGTAAGCACAGATAATTTGGCAAAGCTGTTTTTCGTGAACGTCCATAGGACTGATTTTGTCGTTGTTGATAATAGGGCGAAGCCTCGGGCACGACAGCGACATTTCTGCGTGCGGATATTTTCTCTGCAAGTAATAGACGTGCAAAGCACTTGCCAAGGCATCCTTACGGAAATCCGATAACCCAAGAAGTGCCGAGAATGCCACACCCCTCATACCGCCTTTGAGAGCCCGCTCCTGTGCATCAAAGCGGTACGGCCATACACGCTTATGACCAAGCAGGTGAAGCTGCTCGTATTTGTCGGTGTCATACGTTTCTTGGAACACGGTCACGTAGTCGGCACCGCATTCGTGCAAAAACCTATATTCGTCGGTATTGACGGGGTATATCTCAAGCCCCACCATACGAAAATATTTTCTTGCAAGCTTACACGCCTCACCTATATACTGCACGTCACTTTGCGCACGGCTTTCGCCCGTAAGAATAAGAATTTCTTCCATTCCGCTATCTGCGATAATCTTCATCTCGCGCTCGATCTGATCCATCGTCAGCTTCATACGGCTGATGTCGTTGTAACAGTTAAAGCCGCAGTAAACGCAGTAGTTTTCGCAGTAGTTTGCGATATAGAGTGGCGTGAACAAATAAACTGTATTGCCAAAATGCTTGCTCGTTTCAAGCCTTGCTCTCTCTGCCATTTGCTCAAGAAAAGGCTCGGCGGCAGGCGACAATAACGCCTTAAAATCCTCTATCCCACAGGTGCTATGCTCGAGCGCCGCCCTTACGTCCCTCGACGTATATTTACTGTAATCGTAGGCATTCATCTGCGACATAACCTGTGCACAAACGTCCGACTCTATAATCTCCATACCCGGCAAATATTCCATATGGCTCTTTCTGCAAGAGGGGTCGGATTCGATACGGTGCTTTTTTGCAAGTGCTTCGGGCGACAGATGCCGTGAATCTACAAAAAATTTGTTTTCCATACCCTATCCTCAATCCCTCAAAAATCCCGTCAAGGGGTCCGATGCCGAAGCGCCGCGCGTCAACACTCTGCCCAGTCCCGATAGATATGCCTTGCGCCCTGCCTCAATCGCCTGCCTAAACGCCGCCGCCATCATGGGAAGATCGCCTGCCGTTGCAAGTGCCGTGTTTGCCATAATTGCCGCCGCGCCCATTTCCATCGCCTCACACGCCTGCGAGGGTCTGCCAATGCCTGCGTCTACTATAATCGGAAGGTCGATTTCGTCAATCAAAATCTGAATAAACTCCTTGGTTGCAAGCCCCTTGTTCGACCCAATGGGGGAAGCCAGCGGCATAACCGATGCCGCGCCTGCGTTTACAAGGTCACGTGCGGTATTGAGATCGGGATACATATAAGGCATAACCACAAATCCCTCGTTTGCGAGAATTTCGGTTGCCTTAACCGTTTCGGCATTGTCGGGAAGCAGATACTTGCTGTCGCGCATAATTTCGATTTTTACAAAATTACCGCACCCAAGCTCACGCGCAAGACGAGCAATGCGAACGGCTTCCTCGGCGTTTCTTGCTCCGCTTGTGTTGGGTAGCAAGGTAATCCCCTTGGGTATATAATCGAGTATGCTTTCCTGCTCCTTGGTGTTTGCGCGGCGAACTGCGAGCGTGATAATTTCCGCACCCGCGTCCTTTACTGCCGCCTCGATGAGCTTCATCGAATATTTGCCCGAGCCGAGAATGAATCGGGAGTTAAATTCGTGACCGCCAATAATAAGCTTGTCGTTGTTCATATTCGTTTCACCTTTCCTTTATACTTCAAATTGTTTTGCTAAAATTCGTAAGACCGTATGCGCTTGATGCGCTGCACAGAGCGCAACTCGCGATGCTACAAGCCCGAGATCGCCGCTTACCTCACTAACTCCGTCACCTGCAATATAGAAGCGATTTGTTATCTTACGCGACTTGATAGAATTTGCACTCCCCAGCCCCGCCATTCCCGATGCCGCAACCAAATACTTATCGGGCAGCTCATCAAGCACTATGTTTGTAAGCATTGCTTTACTTTCGGCGCTGTCAAAGGCTTCGCAGATAATGTCAGCATTTTGCAATAACGTAACGGCGTTTTCGTGTGTTATGCACTCGGTGTGAGCTTCAATTCGGATGTACGGAGCAATCTCTGACAGATTTTCGGCAAGCGCCTCAGTCTTGTATTTTCCTATCTGATTTGCCTTGTATTGCTGGCGGTGTAGGTTGCTTATATCCACACGGTCAAAGTCTACAAGGATAAGCTTCCCTATGCCTATGCGCGCAAGCAAAACAGCGATATTCGAGCCGAGGCCGCCAAGACCGCACACGGCAACCGTTGCCGCCGAAAGCACCTTTTGCAGCTCTTTACCGTGGCGAGCTTCAAGCGCACATATCCATTCTTCTTTTGTGGGAATCATATCAGCCGCCTCCCACAAAGCTGACGACCTCGATGCTGTCGCCGTCATGCAGCACCGTTTCGTCGTATTTTACCTTAGACACAATATCGCCGTTTCTCTCCACGGCAATGCGCCTGATGTCATAATTCGTAGTGGCAAGATACTCGGCAACCGTCTTACCCGCAATATTCAACTCCTGCCCATTTACCCTTACCATGTCATTACCTCCAAAAATATAGCAAAAAAGAAGCTACCCTGTTGGATAGCTTCCTGTTATGCTTCGATATTCCCTGTGTTACAAGGCGTCCCTACGTTGGCATTATCCAAATCAGGTTCTCGGTCGAAGGTCCATCCCTTCCTCTCAGCCTGTAATACAAGCTCCCGTTGATTAAATTGTAAATGTATTATAAACCTTTTTTTGATTTTTGGCAAGTAATTTTTGCAAGATTTATAAAAAATGAATGTCTATAATTTCTATTCCTCACGCAGCTTGCAAACGTCCACCCAAGACAAAAAGCGAGAATATTGCTCTAACTGAGGAATGGTAAGCTCGATACAGCTGTTTGCGCTACCGCACGCAGGAAAGACTGTGTCAAACCTTTTTAGCGACTCGTCAAGATAAACACGTACCCCGTCGTTCAGTGCAAAGGGGCACACTCCGCCAACGCTGTGACCGATAAGCCCTTCTACCTCACCCGACGGTATCATTTTTGCCTTTGCGCCAAAAAGCGCCTTGTACTTGGCGTTATCTATCTTTACGTCACCCGCTGTAACGATTACGATAGGAGTCTCACCCACCAAAAAGGAAAGTGTTTTTGCTATACGCTCGGGCTTGCAGCCAAGCGCCCTTGCAGCAAGCTCTACCGTTGCGCTTGAAGCGTCCAGCTCCCTAACCATATCCGCCATACCGAATTCTTCAAAATATTTTTTTACTGCAACAATGCTCATACAATCCTCCCGTTTATCCCTAACAGCGTCTATCATTATAGCACAAACATTTTTTCTTTTCAATAAAAAAAGTGCCTATAAGAAAACTTATAAACACTTTCGTTAATTTTGAATTTAATGTATGCCTAATTAATTAGTAAATTCTATCGACCCTGCCCAATCAAATATTTTTTCCCAATATTTATTGACGTTTTTGGTCAATGTTGCAAATTGCACCAGCCAAAAAGCATCGTTAGCTTTATATACAAACGCAAAATACGTATACTCTTGTCTTGTTTGGGAATTTGTATATTTATATGAAAAATATGTCAAGCCATCAGTTTCTTTTAATTCAATAGACGTAAAACCGTTGGCTTCGATTACCTTATTGCCATATTGCTCAAGGGTATAGCTAGAGGGCAAGTAGAACGCCGAAAACGGCTCCTTTAATGCAAATACTGCTACCTTTTGGGAATCGTATGCTACGGTATAATTTTCTATCTCGGTTTTTCTAAATTCATCAGTCAAGGTTATTGTCATTCCGTCAGAATAGAAGGTTTTCTCTTCCGCTTTTATGTTAGAAAAAACACCCCAGCCAATAACAGCACCTACTATAGCACCTATTATTATGGCTATTAACAGTATAGTCAATCCCTTACGCTTGCCACGCTTACGGTTTGCTACAACGCCTTCGCTATTGTTATTATCAAATCTAAATGCATTACCCGCGGCAGGATTAAATTTACTTTTGCCCGATAGAAAAACATCCTCAGTTCCGTACGAAAGCTGATAGTAATCGTTGCAATAATCTTTAGTTAATTTATCTGCAATAACAAACACCTTTGCCGCACGTTCATCTATTTGAAACGTTTTTTCTTCCCCGTTTTTCAATTCACCGATTTTTCGGCACGGCGTGTAATTTATAACCAACTCGTTTGACTCGGGATCTTCTATGTAAACCTTAAATTTGCCGGCACACCCCACAAACCTCTTTTCTCTTTTTATTGTTAAATTTCTCATATGCCTTACCTCACAATGGTATTATAACATTTATCCGCAAAAAAGTCAAGAGGCCTTTCTTTTTTTGGCTTCTAAAGCAAAACATACGGCCCCCTTTGCTTTTGTGAGTTGACGTGGCATATCCACGGTGCCTCCCGGGAAGCAACCATATATGCCCGTTTCCTGCTCTGCAAATTGATTTTATTATCTTACTTCCATGCTCAACACGATAGGAGATGCTTCATAAGATTTAACCGCCCATCCTTTATAATGCTCTCCATTATTATCATATTGCTCAGCCTCTTCAATCCAAATAAATATGACGATTTCTGTGGTTTCTCCTGCTGACAAATCAACCGTTAAGCCATTGAAGATTTCACTCTCTGAATTAAAATGTAATATTGATTCGGGATCGTTTTCCTTATGATAAATCGTCTCACTCTCATCATAATACTTATACACTCTAAGTTCACCTTCAACGATGATTCCTACCCTTAGAAAATCAACAACATATTTATTTGCATCAACTAATTTTAATGACAAGGTGCATGTATCATCCGCCAAACATGCAATTTCAAATTTATGCATCTTGGCTTCCGAGCCATTTTCGTTACTTGTGAAATCAATACGTGAATAATATTCTGATGGTTGTCTGTTAAATTCATAACTTGAAAACTCAATCGAGTTAGATGCCTCACCGTCAACAATAATGCTCATGTTTTCATTTGAGCATAGTACCTCAAGAGAGCACAAATAGCTTTTGTCACAACTCACAAGAGAAAATAAAAGAGCTGAAATCAAAATAATATAAAGCATCTTTTTCATGATAAGCCCCCTCAATAAAATCTTATTTATAGATGAGCATATTATAGCACGTTTTTATGAATGAGTCAACGCTTGTTATGAAACTTATTTTGGCATGGTATCTATTCCAGCGCCCCAATATGTGCAGGGCGATAAAAAGATTTTTTACAATTTGCTGACGAAGCTTGAGTCAAGGAAATTGAAATCACTCAAAACGCTTGTTTAATATATTCTTTATTACCGCGTCACTTGAAGCAAAATAATCATATAATTTCCCTTTTCCTAGCCGTTTATCAACTGCTTTTAATATGTCTGTTATGCCCCACAAATCATTTTCAAACTTCTTTTGAGGCAATAAGCCAACTGGGCAATCAATATATTCTCTTATGCAATCAGATATATCGGATATTTGATTTTGGTAAGGATAGTGCTCATTTCCTTCGGCGTTTATAAATTGTTTTGGATAATCAAAAACAATTTCTTTGCCTATAGTAATCCAATATCTTGGCAAGTCGATGCTTCCGCGTTGACTGTTCATTCTATAAACCGAGCAATGAATTTGAAAATCCACTTTATCCGAAACAATCAAATACAAAGATTTTTGCAATTTACTCCAAACAGCCATGTCATTAGCTCCTTTTGCTTGATATGATTTTTATTTTAGAATTTTCAACTGCAACGAACCGTTTTTATTCTCTTTTACAACCACAAGATTGTCTATGTTTTTGAAGTATTCAATATAATCAAGATTCACCTGATTACTTTTTTGACCATCATTTGCCGCTGTTTTCAATCTAATATAATACGAATCCCACAAATTGTATATTGTAAAGTATGTATTATTACGTCTATCCATCCAAAGCTGTATCGCCATAGCCCTATATTTATTGTCCTTGGGCAGTATTGATTCGGATAACTCTGGGCGCGTTTCTCTTTCGCCATTTTCAAGATAAAATTTCTTTTTTTGATCTCTGTGCGAGCCAATGTCATTGATTAACACAATTGCCAAGATGGATAAAAGATTCAAGCCAACTATCAACAAATAAATAGCATCCGCCGTTTTTGTGGTGATACAATCGAAATATTGCAATAAGCCAAATATAGCAAAAACAAGAATACCGATATATGAGCCAAAAAAGGAAATCACCTCAAACAACGTATATCTTTCAAAATGTTTAGGCTTAAAGTACCAAATCACGGCAAAGCCGTGTATGGAATCCGCTACTAATTGCGGCATGGAATCAATGCTAAGCATTGTATGGAATCAAGCCGCAATTTTATACTCCTTCGGTGATGCCATACGCCTATGGCAATTCCATACACGCTATCAAGTGATGCCATACGACTGCGGCTTGGATAAAAAAATCCCTGCTTGTGTACAAGCTGGGATTTTTTTGGTTGCGGGGGTAGGACTCGAACCTACGGCCTTCGGGTTATACTCGCCTTGCTCGTGGCGCTCGCTTCGCTCGGCTAAAGAGCCCTTCTCGGGCTGTGGCAACCTTCGGTTTCCACCTTTGCTTTCGCAAAGCATAACCCTACAATCGATTTTTTCCTATTCGCCACTAAAAGAAAAAGCCGCTTGGCTCACGCATGCGACTTTTCTTTTTGGTTGCGGGGGTAGGACTCGAACCTACGGCCTTCGGGTTATACTCGCTTCGCTCGTGGCGCTCGCTTCGCTCGGCTAAAGAGCCCTTCTCGGGCTGTGGCAACCTTCGGTTTCCACCTTTGCTTTCGCAAAGCATAACCCTACAATCGATTTTT
>SVHR01000064.1 GCA_015055705.1 Clostridiales bacterium
TAAGTATAAGATTCGGTATATGTTTTTTCTTCCGTTAGTGTTTCATTATCTATCGTTGTTGTTACACTCTCCAACAAATAGCCGTTATATGTGTACGAGGTCGTTTGGGTTGTTACCTCGTCACCTATTGTTGTTACGGTTACTGCCTTTGTAAGCAAATCGTCATCATTGTACGTATACGTTGTTACTAAGCTTTCGTTTGCGTCTGCCTTTGATACGTATTCTTCTTTTAGCGCTTTTCCTTCACTTATATGCGTAACTGTTGTTCCCTCGGGCGTTACCGTTGTTATTTTTGTATCGCCTTCTTTATGGATTACTTCATTATTTGCATTTTTTACGTCTTTTACATATACCTCCGTAACCGTCTTGCTTACTAATTCTGCTACTCCAAACCTTTGCAAGTATGCGCCTGTGCCATAGTCGCTCTCCCTTGTTACGCCTATTTTAGTCGCGGTTTTAGATAATGGCAATAATAAAAACATGCCGAATAAGGTTATTGCACCCCCGTCTGCCGTTGCGCTTTTTACTATTTGATCGCCGTCCTTATAGTATATTGAGCCCTCAAAGTCCGTGCCGCTTGTCAATAAGCAAGCTAATACAGGATTGTCGAATTGGTCAAGGTAACCCGCGTTGATTGGCATTTCTATATCCTGAGAAAAATTATAAACTGGATCAAAAAATCCTCTTTTTTCGTTCTTTGGGTTATATGTCGCCGTTAATGTCGTTGTTACCGTTTTTTCTTCCGACTTTTCTACCACCGTATTTGTTACGTTTATTGGATAATCGGGAAATCCCGAATTGTTTGACCACTGTGACGCTATCGTTTTGTCGCTGCTAAATCCGTAGTGCTCGAAATTATCTATCGTTGTTCCGTTTTCTTCGTAGTTGTCTATTTGCACATAGTTTGTGCCACTGTAAAATTGATTGGATTTCCTCTTGTCACCAGTGCTGTCTATATAATATACATTAAATACAACAGTTTCTCCATCAGTACTTCTTTCTACCTCGTGTCCTACGTTGTATCTGTTAGATACCGAATCCCCTGACGAGGTATGCGTTACCCTTGCTCTGTAATTTTGTTGCGAATCTTTTACTGCTTTTAGGTAATTGCCTTCGTATGTCAATATAGCCTTGGTTGTTTTCTCGATTTCATCCAATTCCCAAAACATAGGTACTGTTGAAAACGTACCTGCTATTTCTGCCAATCTACTGCCATTATACGTAAAAGATAATCCTTGGTAAGGTGCGCCGCTTATATAATTTTCTACATTGAGTATTTTGTTGGATATTCCATACGTTATATGTATAGAGTCACCATTCTTACTGTTTATCCATACAAGTCTGCCATTAGCATCAAACTCCATAATTGTGAAATCTGAGCTGTCCTGTACTTCTTTTGTTGACGGTATATATGTATAGCCAAGCTCCGGGCACAAATATTTATCTGTATCATAAGGTATAAAGATATGAGAGCTTCCATCTGCATCTATATACTGATATACTGTGCCTTGTTTTATCATATACTGCTCGATGTTAAGCTTTATATCCTCTCCGTAATAGTCTTGCGTTTCAGAATCCAAGCTGCTTCTTAAGCTTGAAAAGCCCGGATTATAGTATGCCGTTATCGATAGCGGTACGCTGGGTGCCTCTAACGATATATACGGAATCTCTACTGTGTATGTCTTTGTTTGCGGCTTTACATACAAGGTATAATCGCCGCCATCATAGCTTAGCGGATTATATGAGCTTTCTATGCCCATTTGGTCATCGTAGTATTCTATTACCTTAAAATTAAAAAATTGCGCTGACGCTGGTTCAAAAACACTTCCGTCTTCATTAACACACTTGAATACAAAGCCCCTATCGTCTTCTGTAAAATATATCGCTTCCTCCGTATAATCTGTAGGCACCGAACCACTCGGTAGCGCTTGTGCTACAAATTCACAAACCATATCTTCTTCTGTGCTGTCCCACGTTACCTCATAGTCGAAATTGTGGTTATACCTATACCCAGCAACCGGTGTCCATGCCGTTAACCTAAACCTAAGCTCCCTATGCGTTACTCTTTTGTCGCTTTGCCTTCTATACTGCACCACCAAGCGTGTTGCGCTTTCTAAAAACTCCGTTCGGGATACACTATAACTATAGTTGTACTCACCGCTTGATTCCACAATAATCTTTCTGCGTTGCGTAAATTTAAAATAGCCCGAATTATATGCCGTTTCTATTGTCGGGTCGATGGTTACGGGGAATACTCGGTCCTCCGCGTTTATCCATTCGCTGTCTGCTATTACGCTTAATATATAATCGCTGTCATCGGTGTACTTAAGCTCGTAGCTTACTGCTTCGCTTCTATTCCCTGCTGCGTCAAACATATACGGCGCAGGGATTGTGTATATCTCTTCCTCTTGTGCATTGTATGCCGTTATGCTTCCATAGTTGGTCAGCTCTAAGAATAGGTTTTGGGTTTGCAGCCTAAAGCTGTAGGTGTAGCTTTGCTGTCTGCTCCCTACTATTATGCTCTCCTTTACACTGCTGCTGTCTAGCTTGTACTCAAAATCCGTATCCTGCTCTACGCCGCTATATCTCAGCTCGCTTTCTAAATTTTCATTTTTTATGCTATCCTTCAGCTTTTTGCCTGCATAGCTTATTTCTTCCTTTTGTACCTTGGCTTTGTCTGCCTTTATCTCTGCCTGTACGGGACGAATTGTGGCTTTATCTTGCTCTCCAAGTCTTGCCTGCTGTACTTTTTCGCCACCTTTTTGCTCGTAATACATTTGTAAGCTATACTCGCCCTTTGTTACAGAAAGTAGCGGCTCGTCCTCGCTTATTTCCTTCGCAAATTCCGCTGTAAAGCTGTTGCCTGCGTTTTTTATCTTTTCTTTTCCGCCCTCGGTGTATTCTACTAGGGTATTATCTATATCCTTGTATTCTTCACCGTCAAGGTAATGAATAGGCATTGCATACGTTTCCCTCATATACGTTCCGTCTGACATATAAAAGTGCTTTTCGTATTCGCTTCGCTTGTACTCTGCCTCGTACAGTATATATGCTTCCTCTTGCTCGGCGGGAGTGCTGTGCATATCCTCTACGCTAAAGTCAGGCTCGTATGTAGATTCTTGCTCTTGCTCGACTTGCTGTGACTGCTCGCTTTCTCCCCCTGCGCTTTTGATCTCCTCTGCCAAGACCGTCATTGTCTCGGGTAAGAATACAAACAGCATAACGACTATAAGCAGTATTGATACTGCCTTTGTTAAAAAATTAACGCTCCTGCGCCTTTGCTTGTCCATTCTATTTTGTCCTTTTTAATTTATTTGTTTAATTATACCTCATTTTACATTTTTTGTCAATACTCATTTTTGTCAAAATTTTGCGATTTTTATGATTTTGTGTATTGAAAGTTTTTGGGGAATAAGCAAAAGGTACCTACCTGCATTTGCAAATAGATACCTTGTTATCTACTTTTATCCCTTGATTTTTACCTAAGCTTCTTTCTATCCACCTTGCCGATGGCGTTAAGGGGCAAGGTGCAAAATTCTATTGCTTGCGGCTGAGCGTAGGTGAGCAGCTTTTGCGCACACGCTGCCTTGATTTTTGCTTCCAGCTCTGCCTCAGCCACCCTTCCGTCGCTCTCGACGAACAGCTTAACCGCCTCGCCGCGCACAGCGTCGGGCACTCCTATTGCCGCCGCGTTTTTTACGCCTGCGATTTTGGTAACGACGCCCTCGATTTCGGACGGAAAGACAGGTACGCCGCTGACCTTAATCATATTTTTGGCGCGTTGCTTAAAGAACAAATAGCCGTCCTCGTCAAGATAGCAAACGTCACCCGTAAACAGCCACGGCTGTCCGCAAAGCTCCCTTATTGGGGTTTCGTCCGTACCGTAATAGCCGAGCATAAGCAGGGGCGACTGGATACAAAGCTCGCCTACCTCGCCCGCGGGGAGCATTTTTTGCCCATCCGTTATGCAGAATTTTGTACCGGGCAGGGGGTAACCCGCGCTACCGTCACGCTCGTATCGGGCGGTAGTAACGGCACAAACGGTGACCGTTTCGGTAAGGCCGTACCCTACGTGAAGCTTAGCCTTACTGCCGCCCTTAGCAAGTGCCTCGTTGAACCTATTTATCAGCTCATCAGGCGCAGAATCGCCGCCCACGAAGCAGTCCTTGATGCTGCTAAGGTCTGCACGCAAAAACTCCTTGCAAGCAAGCAGCTTGTTGAACATAGTGGGCACGCCGGTAAGAATATTTATTCGGTTTTTTTGGATTGCCTTAGCCATCGACCTTGCGCTGAATTTTAGGGTAAGCACGCTTGTGATTCCCTTGGTCATGCACATGTGCAAATTCATACACAGACCAAAGCCGTGAAAGATGGGAAGCACCGAATACATTGATTGATATTTGTCGGGAGAATCCGCCAAAAAAAAGTCGATATGGTCGCACAGCTCGTTGAACACCCTGTCCGAATGCATAATAACCTTAGGCTCGCCCGTCGTTCCGCCGCTTGGCAGATACACCGCGGCATACGAGGGAGCGGTAAAGCTGTCAAGCTCGTCGCAGGCAAAAAGCTTCTCAAATGTAAGGCTTTTATCCCAGCCGCCGATTTTTTTTGCAAATGCGCGGCGATAGTACAGCCTTGCAAAAAGGCTCATAAAAAAACTGGAGTCCGAAACGAGTGTTTTGCACGGCATATCGTTTTTACCGTCAAACTGATCGTAGGCAATAAGAAGGCGGCTATTCACCTTTTGCATACAGGCAATAAGGCTGTCCCTTTTTATCAGCGGATGAACGAGATTGGCAATACCGCCTAATTTGTTTACGGCATAAAAGGCTATTGCCGCGCTTGGGCTGTTTGGTACGCAAAGCGTAACTACGTCATCCCTTTTTACGTACCTGCTAAGCCCTTTTGCCGCCCTGTTTACAAGCGAAAGCAGCCTGCCAAACGTTATTTTGCCGCCGTAAAAAACCATCGCTGTTTTTTGCGGATTTCTTTTGGCACACTGCTCGAAGCTCTCGTAAAGTGTCATCTTTTCTCCTTAATAAGCAGGCAAAAAGCCGCTTTGTATTTTTATAAAATCAATGTCAGCAAAAACAAGATTACCACAACGGCGACCTGATGTGCAACGTAAATAAACAGCGCGTGTCTGCCTATAAAGCAAACCGGCTTGTTCCACTTGCCGTCAAGAGGTGAAAGGTAATTCTTCGCCTTAGAGCGATACAGCGCCAAACCTATCGCGCCGCCAAGCAAAACGATTGCCGCCCACGGCAACAGCGGCCAATAGTCCGCGCCACCTATGACGTAGCCGTAAAGCTGCGGCTCGACATTAACAAACAGCGAGGCAAGCATAGATGCGGTTTTGCTTTCGGGCGAAACGTTTGTAGCAAACGAGTCGCCGTCAATTCCGCTATACCAGCACGCAAAATAAACGATAATAAGCGCAAGACCGACTGCGGGCGCAATATAGTCGCCTATCGCCCTCGTGATTTTTTTGGTTTTTTCTTCTTTTCCGATTTTCGCGATTACGTCACCGCATTTTTGAAGCAAGCCATATACAAGCATGGACAGTCCAAGCATATGAAGCACGCCAAAATAGATAGACAGTCCCATTTCGAAAATGCGGTCCAACAGCACGGTAACAAATGTTATGCCACAGCCCACCAAAAAGCAGGTGCTTCCGCGCTTAAGGTTAGAGCGCGAAAAGGTACAGCTGATTCCGCACAGCGTAAAGAACGCGCCAAGCACGAAAAATCTTACCGTTATTCTAAGCTTGCTGTACCAGTAGTGGTCTAACACCCACGCGCTTGCGGCTTGCCATACGGTTTTACCCAGCATTTCGTCCACCATGGGCATAACGTCCATAACGGAATACAAAAAGTGATCGAGAACCATAAGTATAACGCACAGTCCGCGCACAAAATCAAGCTCCCAAAAGCGTCTTTTTTGTGCGATCTCTTTTTGCACTGCCACTATATTGTTTTCTTGTAACGTTTCTTCCATGCTACCTTATAAATACCTCAAAATTATTGCTCATAAGAACGCCCATAAGCTCCTGCTCGGTTTGCACGTCCTCACAAATTATACCGCCCGCACCCTGCTGACCCAAGCGGTGATAATCACTGCCGCAGGTGATAAGCAGATTGTTTTCGGCGGCGAGCTTACGGACCCTTTCCTCCTCGCGCAAAAAGCGGGAGTGGCAGTTGATTTCCACTCCGTCCACAAGCGTCATATCGTGCGGAAAGTGTCCCTGCTCCTTGCGGTACGGATGGGCCTGCACGAGCATAAGGTCGTTTGCCTTGCACCAATCGTACAGCTCCCTTTGGCCAAGGTCGTACAGCCTCGGGCAGTCCAGCAGCATCTTAGGCGTTGCGCCGTAAATAAGGAACTCGGCGTACGGGCAGTCGGGCAGAACGATTCCCACCTCGATACCAAAAAACACCCTTACGCCCTTTTGTTTTCCGTACTCTGCCGCTCTTTGGTATTCCTCGACAAAGCGAACGGGGTACTCCTCTACGGAGTACTCTCCGCCATAAGGCCTCGTATAACACGCCGTATAATGGTTGCACAAAACGAAGTGCATATTTTGCTCGGCAAAGGCGTCAACCGCTTCTTTATAGTTAGTAGAAGCGCAAACCGAAAATCCCGAATGTACGTGTAAATCTATTTTCATTCTATCACCGCCGCTATCGTGCCGGTAGGACTATCGACACTGAATGCTATATTTATAATATGGTCTGCGATGCGCTCGAGCTCGGTTATTACGTCGTAGTAATACATTCCGCTCTCGATGGTGCAAGCGCCCTCGTGCAATCTTTTGATGTGATGCTCGCCATAAACCCTTTTTAGTGCGTCCACCTCGTCCTCGAGGGCGACAAGCTTCTTTAGACCCGACCTGTCGCGGCTCTCGATAACGCC
>SVHR01000065.1 GCA_015055705.1 Clostridiales bacterium
ATTCTGTTCCTGCAGGGCGGTGCAACGCTGCAGTTTGCCGCCATACCCATGAACCTTATTGAAAACGGTACAGCCGATTACGCCATCACAGGCAACTTTTCAAAAAAGGCCGCAAAGGAGGCCGGAAAGTACGGAAAGGTAAACATCGCCTGCTCAAGCGAGAGCGCGGGACACAGCTATATACCGAAGCAGAGCCGTGGATTTATGAGTCTTATTGGGAAAGTAATAAGGTACGTGGTGCACATTATAAAATTCCTGATTACAATCCTGACGAGGATGGGTGGGGTTTTGAATATTATGTGGACGAAACATCACCCAAAACAAGAACTGTAATTATCACAGACGAGGAAGCCTTTAATGAAATTTTTAAGGAAGGTGACTTGGATGTAGATTACAATAAGCAAATGGTAATTTTGCATATTTTTGCAAGTGGAGAACCGACATTTCGCTATAAAATCACTAAGGTGAAATTAGATAAAAAGCAAGTGCTAAAAATATATTACAAATTAAAATTTAATTTTGGAAAGGCTGGCGGAGCAATGCCGGGACAAAAGTGTTTTTTGGTAAAGATGAAAAAAACAGATGTTACGGCTGTGGAGTTAGTTGAAGAAAGATAAATCGAATGTGTTGTGATATATAAAAAGCAAGGGACACCAAAGCTCTTGCTTTTTTCATGTTTTTAATCCCCAAAAAAGATGGATATTTTGAGTTATACAAGCAAAAAACAAATTTACAAGTATTTGACAAAAATACTTGCAAAAATCAGCGTTTTGTTGTACAATATAAGTTATGAAGTTTATCGAGCTAAAAAAGCATTTATCGCAACAAAAGGATGCGTGTTATTTGCTAAGCGGTGACGACCCGTTTGTGCTGTCTAGCGCAATCAAAGCCTTCGAGGCGATAGTGGAGTTGCCCGAGATGAACCTCATACGGCTCGAAAGTCCCACGGCGGCAGATATAGTGAACGCCGCACTCGTCTTTCCAATGATGAGCCCCTTTAGGCTGATAGTGGTGGAGAAGTTCGAAAAGGACGCAGAGGAGCTAAAAAAGTATCTTTTGTCGCCGTCAGAAACAACGGTTATCGTAATTGTAAGTCCGACTGTTACAAAAAATCTTAGCGGCATACCTGCGCTTACGGTGGTGGACTGCTCGCGACTTGACGGTAGCGTTATACTGTCGTATATAGCAAGAGAGTGTAATAGTGGCGGCGTAAATATTTCGCAACCTGCCGCACAGCTACTGATTGACAGCTGCAATCGTTTTATGTCGCGAATTTCGGTAGAACTCAAAAAGCTTATCGCATACAAAAAAAGTGGCGTTATAAGCAGCGAGGACGTAGCAAAGCTAGTGAATGCCGACCCCGAATACAAGGTGTTCGAGCTTGGCGACTGCTTGGCAAGCGGAAAGGGCGAGCGTGCGCTTACCATTCTTGACGATATGCTTGGTGGCGGCTCGGTAGCAGGTGTGTTTGGAATTATCTACAAGCATTTTCGGCAGCTGCTTTACGTTGCGGTGACACAAAATGACGATGACGTAAGGCGAAATTTGGGCGTAAACGAGTACGCGCTAAAAAGAATCAGGGCGCAAGCAAAGGGCTTTTCGCCCAAGCAGCTAAAAAGCATTTGTGACCGTCTGCACAAGGTGGACAGCGATTATAAGTCGGGACTAATCAGCGACAAGCTGGCAATCACGACGTTTGCTTTGCAAGTAGTAAATGAAGGAAGGAAATGAAGCTAATTAAGGAACAAAAAATAAATAAAGGATTGGTCAAATTCTTACTGTATTTGTCGTTCTGCTTTGCGGGCTTTTATTCGGCGCGAGCAGCCGTTGCGGCAATGCCGTATTTTGATGGACTTTCGCCGTTTATCTACGGGCTCTTTGCGTTTTTAGTGGCAGGGTTAGGTTCTTTTTTGTTGTACCTTATACTGGTAAGCATTTTTGGAAATAGACTGCGTAAAACTCCGCATTTACCTCTTAATCAAATGCTGTATGCGTTACCGTTCTTTTATATAGGCGCAAATATTGTAATTGGCTTGTTTGGTATTTTGTACTACTTTGTGCCTATTGCAAGCATTTGGGGTGAAATTATCGTGCCCATAATTGCTACGGCGGCGTTCTTTACTTGGTTTTTGTCGTATATTTGCAAAAATTACGTAAAGGAATACAACTGGAAAGCGGTCGTACTGTACTTTGGAAAAATGTATATCACCATCGTTGGCATAATAACGGTGCTTAATTTGGTATTGGAGGTTATATGATAAAGAGGCTTGGCATTATCATTCTTGCACTTTCTCTGATTATGGCTCCAATGTTGGTTACACAAACAGTTTACGCAGACGAGGTGGCAACGCAAAACGTAATAACGGCGGAGGAAATTGATGCTCTTACACAAAAAATATGTTCTGAGCTTCCCGACCGCACCTCTTATACCGACGCTTGTCTTACCGCGGCAAAGGCGATTGCCGGGCAGTCTATCGGTAGCATAACGCCGCCCGACACCGATTTGGTAAGCTATGCCACGCCGATGGCTTCTACGAGCTCGGACTACCTTAGTAGCGAGTATTTGGATATCGAAATTCAAGAGTTTGATACGACGGTAGAGGTGCTTGACGGCTATAATTACGTAGATAAAAAGGTTACCTCGTACAACGTAGTAGCAAAAACAAAGAATTTTGATGGTAGCAAAAAGACAGTTTTAATAACCACCAACTTTGCTAATCATTACAGCGGAAATGAGTTTTTTGTGGGAACCGAGGCGGAGGGCGCGCTTGGAACTGCCGCAACTACGGCGCTTACTATTAAGCTTGCAAATTATTTGTCGCACAATGCGGCAAGCAATAGGTACAACTTCGTGTTTGCGTTCTTTTCCGGTACCGACGAGGGCAATTACGGAAGCGAGGCGTTTATCGACGAGTATCTTACGCGCGAAGTAATGCTTGTAATCAATCTTGAAAAGCTCGGCTGTGGCAAAACCTATTACTATACGGATGAGGCTTCGACTAGCCACGGTGATTATATAGATGCTTTTGCTAAGAGCTATGCCGTACAGCAGTTCCCAACGGCGGGTAGAGTTCTTTTGCCTATCGTTACGGTAAAGGACCTGCCGTATTCGCATTATGCAATTTTGGGTGACATTGCACCATTCCTTAATGCCGAAAAAGCGTGCCTGCAAATTATGGGCGGCGATTACTCGAAATTTATGGACAGCGAGGGCGGCTGGATAGAGATTGTCAACACAAGCAACGACACGTATACCAATCTTGCGTTCTATCATCCCAACTATGCGACTAAGCTTTCGGACGTATCACAATTTGTTCTTGACCTTACCGCTTCCGAAAAGCTGGGCGAGGTTTGCAACGGTGCGGCAAGCGGGTACAAGGTGTTTACAAAGCATTGGATTGCTTACATTATAGTGCTTGTAATATTAGTGGCTCTGGGGGTAATATTGTACGTTGTGGCAAGCAAAATGGGCAAAAAGCATCCCCTGCCCAGCCCCAAAAAAATTAAGATAGCGGTGTTTGGCAAGGAGTTCGAGGACTTTAACGGCGACGAGATAATCGTTGATATAAAGCGCAAAAACGAAAGTGACATCAATCCGTTTGATGTTTAGGCTTATAGCCTTATATAAAATCGGTAGGGTGAGTATGGTTTCTTTAATTTCATCGGCGGGCGAGGGCTCGACCACAGAAAATTTGACGGTCATCGAAAAAATCGCGGCGTGCTTTAGCGGCACCAACCTGATTTGGACGATAGTGGATATCTTTTTGGTATCTGTTTTGCTGTATGTTGCGTTCAGCTTTCTAAAGCGCAAAAACTGCACTAGGCTAATAAAGTACATAGTTATACTTATTCTTGTTGCGGCTGTGCTTAGCAGTGGGCTCAACAAGGAGTACGGGCTTAAAATGATGGGCAATCTTGCGTCCGTGTCGCTTATGCTTGCCGTCATAGTTATAGTCGTGCTGTTTACACAGGACATCAAGCGTTACCTATACAAAATTTCCTCGCCTAAGGACGAGAGTGAGCTGTTCCAAACGGACTATGGCTGCACCGAGGAGGAGCTTCACGAGGCGATTGGTGAAATCGTAAAGGCTGTGCAGAACATGGCAAAAAAGAATGTCGGCGCACTTATCGTTGTTGCGCCCAGCAACGTTCCGTCCAACATTATTCGTAGCGGAACGGAGCTTGACTCTAAGCTGTCAACGCACCTGCTTGAATGTATCTTCAACACCAAGGCGCCCCTTCACGACGGCGCGACCTTCGTGCGCGGAAACACCGTTATTGCGGCGGGCTGCTTCTTGCCGCTTACCCAAAGCCTCGAGGTGGATAAGGAACTTGGTACTCGCCATCGCGCGGCAATCGGTATTACCGAAACGAACAACGTTATGGCAATCATCGTATCCGAGGAAACGGGCGTGATTTCGGTAGCCATAGACGGAATTCTCACACGCTACTACGACTCGGATATGCTTCGCACCAAGCTCGAGGAGGTTTACGGCCTTAAGGCAACCAAGTCCGAGAAAAAGCATAGCGTTTGGAGGAGAAGAGTATGAAAAAGATAAAAAAGTTTTTCAAAACCGTATTCGTTGACAATATTCTGCTTACGCTGCTTTCGGTAGCGCTTGCAGTCGTACTTTGTATAATTACAGCCGTAATGGCTTAAAAGGAGATAAAATTATGAAATTGCCAGTTAAGTTTGACGAAGTGTTGCTTCCTCGCGAAGGCATCGACATGGAGAAGTGGTGCGTAGTTGCTTGCGACCAGTTCACCTCTCAGCCCGAATACTGGGAGAAGCTTAAGGAACACACACAAGGCGCACCCAGCGCACTCAACCTCATCTATCCCGAGTGCTACCTCAGCGACAAGCCGCAGGAGCGTATTGCCGGTATCATCGACAATATGAACGACTATCTCTCGCGCGATATCTTCCGTTCGGTAGAAGACGGCCTTATTCTCGTAGAGCGCACCACCGCACACGGCAACAAGCGTTACGGTCTTATGATGATCGTAGACCTTACGCAGTACAGCTTCGACCCCAAGGACAAGGCGCTTATCCGCGCAACCGAGGGCACCGTTGTAGAGCGCATTCCGCCCCGTGTTAAGATCAGAGAGAACTGCCCGCTTGAGCTTCCGCACATTCTTCTTCTTATCGACGACGAGAAGCGTAGCGTAATCGAGCCGCATATCGGTGCCGCTACCAGCGAGCTTTTGTACGAAACCGACCTCAATATGGGCGGCGGCCACATCAAGGGCTATCACGTAAAGGCTCGTAAGATGGTAGAAGAGGCTCTCGAGAAGCTCCTCGAGGACAGCACCAAGAAGTACGGCGAGCCGTTCCTCTTTGCAGTAGGCGACGGTAACCACTCGCTTGCTACCGCAAAGGCTTGCTACAAGCCCGAGAATCCGCTCAGCAAGTACGCACTCGTAGAGGTAGAAAATATTTATGACGAGGGTATCCTTTTTGAGCCCATTCACCGTGTTGTATTCCCCAAGGACGTAAACGACTTCGTAGAGAAGTTCAACAAGGAAATCACCGGCTCTGTACAAAGCAAGATGTTCGTTGGCGATAAGGAGTTCACCATCAACTTGCCCGAAAACTCCATCGAGGGCGTTGATAAGGTACAAAAGTTCCTTGACGCATACCTTAAGGCTAATGGCGGCGAGCTTGACTACATCCACGGCGAAAACGACCTTAAGGGCATTTGCGCAGCTAAGGGTGGTGTAGGTATCGTGCTTAAGCCGATGGCTAAAAACACCTTGTTCAGCTACGTTGTAGAAAACGGCGTTCTTCCCCGCAAGACCTTCTCGATGGGCGAAGCAGACGAAAAGCGCTACTACGTAGAAAGCAGAAGAATCAAATAACACAGCAAAACTTACAAAAAAGGAACGGTATGTACCGTTCCTTTTTTGTTGTGCCGTAAGCAGGTAGAACTGTTTGACTATGCCTCAAATACTCTCAATACACACAATCACAAAAATCGCAAAATTTTGACAAAAATGAGTATTGACAAAAAATGTAAAATGAGGTATAATTAAACAAATAAATTAAAAAGGGCAAAATAGAATGGACAAGCAAAGGCGCAGGAGAGTTAATTTTTTAACAAAGGCAGTATCAATACTGCTTATAGTCGTTATGCTGTTTGTATTCTTACCCGAGACAATGACGGTCTTGGCAGAGGAAATCAAAAGCGCAGGGGGAGAAAGCGAGCAGTCGCAGCAAGTCGAGCAAGAGCAAGAATCTACATACGAGCGGGACTTTAGCGTAGAGGATATGCACAGCACTCCGGCAGAGCAAGAGGAAGCATACATACTGTATGAGGCAGAGTATAAGCGAAGCGAATACGAAAAGCACTTT
>SVHR01000066.1 GCA_015055705.1 Clostridiales bacterium
GGGCGGTCAGCAGCAGCGTGTGGCAATCGGACGTGCGCTGGTATGCGAGCCTAAGGTGCTTTTGCTTGACGAGCCGCTTGGTGCGCTCGACCTCAAAATGCGTAAGGAAATGCAAATCGAGCTTACCAAAATGCACAAGGAGCTTGGTATAACCTTTATTTACGTTACGCACGACCAAGAGGAAGCGCTTACCATGAGCGACGTGGTAGTGGTGCTCAACGACGGTCTTATCCAGCAAATCGGTACGCCCAAGCAGGTGTACGACGAGCCTGCAAACGCATTCGTAGCCGACTTTATCGGCGAAAGCAACATCATTTCGGGCATTATGATAAAGGACTTTTCGGTAAAATTCCTCGATACTGTGTTCGTTTGCGAGGATAAGGGCTTTGCTAAAAACGAGCAGGTCGACCTCGTAATCCGCCCCGAGGATATTACTGTTCTGCCCGAAGATTCAGATAAGGGACAGCTTGCAGGTACCGTGATTTCCACGGTGTTCAAGGGAACCTGGTACGAGATGGAAATTAAGGCTAACGGCTATGAATTCACCGTACAGTCCACCATCGAGGCAAAGGTTGGACAAAAAGTAAGGCTTTTAATCGAGCCGGACGGAATTCATATTATGAAAAAGCTTCGCACCGTCAACGAGTTCGTGGGTGAGGTTAGCGGCGAAAACACCGTTGATTTCTGCGGCGGCTCGTTCGAAATAAACACCGACCTCGAGCGTGGCACGCCCGTTAAGGTGTTCGTACCGTTTGATGCGGTAGAGCTTACCGACGACGAGGAGGACGGCGAAATAGGCGGCAATATCACCCGTTCGCTGTACAAGGGCAGATACTATCAGGTGCAGGTGTATACCGATACCGACGAGGACTTCTATATCGACACGGCAGACGAGTGGGATATAGATGATCGCGTGGGCATCAAGCTTGACAAAAGTAAGCTTCGCCTTGAAGTTATCGTAGAAGAAAACGAGGAAGAAATCAAAGCGGAGGAGGAAGGCGATGAAGCTTAAAAACCTTTCGCTTAGGAAGGGTAACGACTTCAGACCTACGTTCTTTGCCTTTCCGTACGTGGCAATCTGCTTAATATTCGTAGTGTTGCCGCTTATACTCGTGCTGGTGTATGCGTTTAGGGACACGGACGGAAGCTTTACCCTAAATAATTTTAGGGACGTGCTTACCGCCGGTAACCTTATGCTATTGCTAAAAACGGTAGGTATTGCGCTTCTTACCACAGTGATATGCTTGCTTATAGCGTATCCGACGGCGTTAATACTAGCGTCAAAGCCGTTTAATAAATACGTAATACTTGCGTTGCTTTTTATCATTCCGATGTGGATGAACTTCGTTTTGCGTATAATTGCGCTTAGATCGCTTCTTGGCATTTTCGGAATTGATTACGGCTTTGGGGCAACCATAATAGGTATGGTGTACGACTTTTTGCCGTTTATGCTTTTGCCCATTTATACCGTGCTTATGGATATGGACAAAAGCTATATCGAAGCCTCTACCGATCTTGGTGCTAACAGCGTGACAACTTTCTTTAAGGTTACTCTGCCGCTTAGTCTAAAGGGGATAGTCAGCGGTATCACGATGGTATTTATGCCGGTATTCAGCGCATACGCCATCACGGGCATGCTCGGCGATACGGACACTACGATTATAGGTGGAAAAATTCACGAGCTGTTTGTAAATGCGGACGTTTGGGGAATCGGCTCGGCAATGTCGTTTGTTCTGCTTATTCTCGTATTTGCAACTATGCTGATAGGCAACCTGCTTGGCAAGCGTGAGGCAGGCGCAAGGGCGGCGACAAAAGGAGGTACTAATGAATAAGAAGCTTTGGCTTGTTTTGCGTTGGGTATTCCTTGCGGTAGTGCTGGCTTGTATCTATCTGCCTATATTGCTTATTATTGTTTATTCATTCTCGTCAGAGCGAAATATCGGTAGCGACAATGGATTTGGCGAGTTTACATTCTCGCTTTACGGCAGACTGTTTCAAAATGACCTGCTGATGGAAGCAACGCTTAATACTCTCGGCATAGGACTCGCAAGCGCCTTGCTTGCAACGTTTATCGGCACCTTTACGGCAGTTGGACTGTATTATATGCGTAAGGGCAAAAAGGCTGTCAACCTCGTTTCGCAGGTGACGGTAGTCAACGCCGAAATAGTTACGGCAGTAGGATTTTTGCTTTTGTCAATATTCTTACGTGACGTAATTCATATTCCCATCGAAAAGGGTGTGCTGTGGCTGATTATTACGCACACGGTGCTTACCACGCCGTACGTAATTCTTACGGTAAGCCCAAGACTAAATCAACTAAATCCCAATTTGTATGAGGCGGGACTTGACCTTGGCGCTCGACCTATGCGAACGCTCTTTACGGTAATTATGCCTCAGCTTATAGGCGGAATGGTGTCCGGCTTTGCGCTTGCTTTTACACTCAGCCTTGACGATTTCGTCGTTACAAACCTCAATAAGGGCACGAGTGGTGTAAACACAATATCGACGTACGTTTACGACAACCTCAAACGCAATCTTGATCCCGCGATACGCGCGCTTAGTACTATTATTTTCGTGGTAGTTCTTGTAGTGCTTATCGTATTCAACATTATCAAAAACAAAAAAGCCAAGGCGGAGCAAGCTGCTTCTAAGTCGCTGGGTAAATAAAAAAACAAACAAGGAGAGAATAAAATGAAAAAATTATTTTCCGTTTTTATTGCAATTATACTTTGTATTTCGTGTTTTAGCTTTGTTGGCTGCGCTAAAAGAGAAGAGCAGCTTAAGATGTACGTTCCCGGAGAATACATCGACGACGAGATTTTTGATGAATTCGAGGATTGGTATCAGCTTCAAACCGGCAAAACCGTTGAGGTTGTTACGCCCACTACCTTTGATACCGTAGAGCAGATTATTACTGCTGTCGAGCGTGATCATGCAGACTATGACCTTGTTATGCCGTCCGACTACGCAGTAGAACAGCTTATAAAAAAGAATTTGCTTCTAAAGGTTGAGCGTGTTGACGTAGAACAAACCTTTATGTCCGATTACGTAGAGCTTGCAAGAATATCCGACCCCACCTTGGAGTATTCCGTTCCGTATATGTACGGCACGTTTGGTCTTATGTATGACTATTCCAAGACTAACGCACACATAGACAGCTGGTCGGCAATTTTTACCAACGAGTACAACCAAGCAAGCGCAAACAAGGATTCGCTTCGCGAGGCTATGACCTCGGCGGCAATCTGGGCAAACCGTGAACAGCTTAGCTCACTCTCTAACGGCTTTACCGAATATAACGACGCTTACAAGGCAAAGCTTCAAAGCATTTACAGCGATGTTTCGGATAATGCTATCGAGCGTGCAAAATCTGCTCTTAATGCCGCAAGGGAATACAATAAGAGATGGGGCGGCGAGGATCTAAAATTCGAAATGGCGGCAGGTAACTCATCAATCAAGGTTGCGCTTATGTGGTCGTGCGACGCAGGCTACGTTATGAACTCTTACGAGGATGCTGACGGCAACGAGAAAGCGGGCAATCGCAATCTTTGGTACGTTGTTCCAAAGGAGGGCGGCAACGTTTATCTCGATAGCTTCGTTATCAGCAAGTACGCAAAGAATGTCGAAGCGGCTCAGTACTTCCTTGAATTTATTTGCCAAAAGGAAATCGCTATGATCAACAGCGCTTACGCAGGAGCAATAAGCCCTGTAGCAGAGGCATACCGTCAGCTTGAGCTTGACTACAGCGCTCAGCTTTCTAACGAGGTTGATACCGACGAGGAATGGAAGGATATGTATTTGGATATGCTTTTTCCCTCGGCAGAGACGCTTGCACGTTGCGGCACAATGCGCGCATACGGCGACAACGACGCTAAGGTTACGCTTGCTTGGAGCGATGTAAGACATTCGTCGTAAGATATTATAATGGTTCAAAATCAATATGAAGCAATAGTAATAGGAGCAGGACACGCCGGAATTGAGGCGGGTCTTGCTCTTGCGCGTAAGGGACACAAGACTCTTATGCTGTCAATTAGCCTTGATAATATCGGCTACCTTGCCTGCAATCCAAGTATTGGCGGAACGGCAAAGGGGCATTTGGTTTGCGAGGTAGATGCCTTAGGCGGTGAAATTGGCAGGGCGGCAGATAACAATGTTTTGCAACTACGTATGCTCAATTCTTCTAAGGGACCTGCGGTGCAGTCGTTGCGCGGTCAGGTGGACAAGTTTGGCTATCATAGCTATATGAAGTCTGTCTTAGAAAGCTGTCCGAATTTGTACCTGCGCCAAGCCGAGGTTAAAAGCATTTTGGCTTCCGATAATAAGGTTGTGGGTGTAGAAACCATGCAACAAACCTTTTACGCGCCGTGCGTAATCGTTTGCTCGGGCGTTTATCTAAAATCCGAAATAATTACGGGTACGGTAAAGGAGCAAAAGGGGCCGTCCTCGTTTATGCGCTCCAATTATCTTTCGGACAGCCTTACACAGCTTGGTTTTGAGCTTCGCAGATTCAAAACAGGCACACCGGCACGAATCAAGCGTGACAGCGTGGACTTTGACAAGCTTGAGGTTCAAGAGGGGGATGAGGGGCTTTATACCTTCTGCACACTAACAGATAGCTACCAAAACAAAATCAACTGCTATTTGGGATACACCAATTCCACAACGCACGATATTATAAGGGAAAACCTTGATCTTACAGCACGTAAGCTTGGTCTTGTAGTGGGCGCAGGTGCAAGGTATTGCCCGTCTATCGAGGATAAAATAGTACGCTTTGCAGATAAAGAACGTCATCAGTTTTTCTTAGAGCCCGAGGGGCAAAATACGCAAGAAATGTACGTTCAGGGCATATCAACCTCGCTGCCTGCCGACGTTCAGCTTGACGTATATCGCAGTATCGAGGGCTTCGAGAACATTCACATTATGCGTGACGCATACGCCATAGAGTACGACTGCATAGATCCCACCTCGCTTTATGCTACTCTTATGAGTAAGAGTTACGAAGGCTTGTTCTTTGCAGGTCAAATCAACGGTACAAGCGGCTACGAGGAAGCGGCGGCGCAGGGTATAGTGGCAGGTATAAACGCCGCACTTAAGCTTGAGGGCAAGGAGCAAATTGTTTTTGGTAGAGATAATTCGTATATAGGTGTTTTAATAGACGACCTCGTGACTAAGGGGACGGACGAGCCTTACCGTATGATGACTAGTCGAAGTGAGTATAGGCTGTGCCTTAGGCAGGATAACGCCGACTTGCGACTTACGCCAACGGCAATAGAGGTAGGGCTTGCAAGCAAGGAGCGTATAGATAGGTTCAACCAAAAGCAAAGGGATATAGATCAGGCGCAAAATAGACTTTCGACCAAAATAGATAGGGCAGTGGTAGCCGGGATTCTCGGTGAGGATGTAGGCACGCTTACCGCCGAGCAGCTTATAAAGCGAACGGCACTTTCGCCCGTTGACTTTGCTAAGGTTAGCAACGTATTTGATGGATTATGTCTGCCCGCCGTGCGTGACGTATTTATTCGCTTGCGCTACGAGGGCTACCTGATTAGACAGGAAAAGGCTCGCAAGGAGCAGTCGAGGCTGGAAAACATGCAGCTTACCGTCACCGATTATACTACGGTAAAGGGCTTGCGTGCCGAAGCCGCCGAAAAGCTGAATAAAATCAGACCGCTTACTATCGGTCAGGCAAGTCGAATCAGCGGCGTAAATCCCGCAGACGTAAATGTTTTGATTCTAACTGTAAAAAAGTAAGCACACGTATTCGACTTTTGTAAACAAAAAAGCAAAAAAAATAAAAAATATTTTCAGTTAGCCCCTGCTAACTGCTTGACATTGTTCTTATATTATAGTATTATAAGTGTGTGAGTTAGCAATGGCAAACTTGCCGTTATATACTTTACAAATAACTCTTCTCTTTTCTCCATAAAGGGTGATTAAAATAGTCTTTTAATCACCCTTTTGCATTAGATGAAAAGATAATAGCGTAAAAGAAAACAGCCACAAAGGTAGTTCCTTTACGGCTGTTTGTGTATAGTTTTTTTATAATCCGCAGTTGTCAAGCCAAAGCTCGGGGGAAAAGTCGGAGCGAACGATTAGGTCAGAGGTCGTA
>SVHR01000067.1 GCA_015055705.1 Clostridiales bacterium
ACACAAGCAGGGCTTGTCCGCCATTTAGTCCACTAAGCACGCCGTTATGCTCCAAAAGGTAGAACAGTCCTGTGCCCACAGCTACAAGCACCGCCGTGACGACGATTACGATTTTGGTATGAAGCGAGCATTTTTTTATCTTAAACCTATTATCGTAAAGGTCGCTCCAAACGATAAAGCCAAGTCCGCCAAGAATAATAAGAACGCTTACAGTAATGCAAACGAGAGGGTCGGTGGCATATGGCATAAGTGAAACACCCTCTCCCAACACGCCCATAATATCAAAGCCTGCATTGCAGAATGCCGATACTGAGTGAAAGATGGCGTAGTAAATACCCTTCCAAAATCCAAAATCGCCGCAAAACCTTATTGCAAGAGCAGCAGCACCCGCGCTTTCGAAGATTGCCGTCCATATCAAAATTCGGCGAATAAGCGTTATTATACCTGTTGTGCGCACGCTTCCCGAGGATTGGACAAGAATGCGGCGCTCGTAAATGCCAATTTGCCTTTTTATAAGCAGAGCAAACAGCGTGATTATGGTCATAAAGCCAATACCGCCTACCTGAATAAGCAAAAGAATTACGACCTGACCAAAGCCCGACCAATGCACGTACGTATCAAACAGCGAAAGCCCGGTTACACACGTTGCCGACACTGCGGTAAACAGCGAATCCAAAACGGGCGTCCACTCGCCGCTACGGGCAGATAGCGGAAGGGTCAGCAAAAAACATCCCATCATGATGACGGCAAGGTAGCCAATGGCGATAAATTGCCAAGATGTAAGTTTTCGCATTTTTTTGACTTTCATAATAATATGGATAGTATAACACTATTATAAACAAAATTCAAGCAAATAGCAATAGCATTTTTTTCGCTAAGTACTTGATTTTTGTATTTATTTGGTGTATAATTTTAGTATGAGAGATATATCCGTTCAAAAAATAACCGATGCGCTTGTCCATCTTGTGCGTTCGGCGTGCCTTTCTTTGGCACCCGGAGTGGTCGAAAGATTAAGGCAAGCCGAGCAAAATGAAGAAAACCAAACTGCAAGGTTTGCACTTAAAACCTTGATTGACAACGCCGAGCTTGCCGCAAGCAACGCTGTTCCTGTTTGTCAGGACACCGGTATGGCGGTGGTCTTTGCCGAGATTGGTCAGGACGTACGCTTTGTTGGCGGTAGCTTTACCGATGCGGTAAACGAGGGCGTAAGGCGTGGCTATAAGGAATTCTTTTTGCGCAACAGCGTGCTTGACCCCATCACTCGCAAGAACACGGGCGATAATACCCCGGCTATTATTCATACCTCGATTGTGCTTGGCGACAAGGTAAAGCTTACGCTTTTGCCAAAGGGCTTTGGTAGCGAAAATATGAGCAAGCTCTATATGCTTACCCCGGCGGCAGGAGTAGCAGGTGTTATGGACAAGGTAGTAGAGGCGGTTTTTAGTGCGGGCTCCAACCCATGTCCGCCCATAATAGTTGGCGTGGGTATAGGCGGTACGGCAGATTACGCGATGCTGCTTGCAAAAAAGGCTTTGCTTCGCGACGTTGGGGTGTCGTCAGCTGACCCTCAGCTTGCCGAGATGGAGCAGATTTTGCTTACACGTATCAACGATTTAGGTATCGGCGCACAGGGCTTTGGTGGCAAGACAACAGCGCTTGAGGTTCGTATCGAAAAGCATCCCACACATATTGCGGCTCTTCCCGTAGGCGTGGCAATTCAATGCAACGCTCACCGAGTAGCAAGGACGGAGGTTTTATGACAAAAAGAGTTCAGCTTCCCATTTCGCAAGAGGATATACTTTCGCTAAAAGCAGGCGATCCGGTTCTTTTAAGCGGTAAAATGCTTACGGGCAGGGACGCCGCACATAAGCGTATTGTCGAGGGGCTTAAGGATGGAAGCCTGTCGTTTGATATTGGCGGCGCAACTATATACTACGTAGGGCCCTGCCCTGCAAAGCCGGGTGACCCGATTGGCAGCTGTGGGCCGACCACCTCGTATCGCATGGATCCGTATGCGCCCACGCTTATGGACAACGGACTTAAGGCTATGATAGGCAAGGGTGGCAGAAGTAAAGAGGTTATTGATGCCATAATTTGCAACAAGGCAGTTTATTTTGCGGCAATCGGCGGTGCAGGTGCGATTTACAGTCAGCTGGTAAAGGAAGCAAAGGTTATTGCGTACGACGACCTCGGCACCGAGGCAGTGCGCGAAATAGAAGTAAAGGATTTTCCCGTAATCGTGGCAATCGACCATAAGGGCAACTGCGTTTACGACAGATAAAGGGGGATTTTATGAATAAGATTATTACCATAGGCAGAGAGCTTGGTAGCGGCGGCAGAGAGCTGGGCAAGCGTCTTGCGGACTTGCTTGGATGGGCGTATTACGACAGCGAAATTATAAGCGGAATTGCTCAAAAAACCGAGCTTGCCGAGTCTTATGTGAAGCAAATTGTCGAGCGTAGCCCCGTGGCGAGCTTCCCTATTACGATAGGACATTCGTTTTTCCCTGTGGTAAATCCCGGGATGGATCAAACGACCAATATTTATATAGAGCAAAGCAACATAATCACCGAGATGGCGGATATGTCCAACTGTGTAATAGTAGGCAGGTGCGCTGACTATATTTTGCGCGATCGCAACCCCTTCAAGATTTTTGTGTATGCTTCGCCGCAGTCACGTATCGAGCGTTGCAGAAAAAAGAGACCAGAGGATGCGGCGCTTAGTGACCGTCAAATGTGGCGCAACATTCGCAGAGTAGACAGACACCGCGCCAAGTATTATATGTTTTATACGGGTCTGAAATGGGGTCACAAAAACAACTACGATATCTGCATAAATACCACAAACGCCGATATAAAATCGGTAGCCGAGGCGCTTGTAAAAATGCTTGCGCCGGAGCAAAACTAATACAACGTACAGGCAAAATTTGTACAAACATCAAGTTAAAACTCGGAGAATACACTAATGCAATCGGTAAAAAACATATACAAAATAGGGTACGGACCATCAAGCTCGCATACTATGGCGCCTGTTAAGGCGGCAACTCTATATAAGGCAAAGTTCCCTGCGGACGAGTATAAGGTAGTCATTTACGATTCTCTTGCAAAAACCGGCAAGGGTCACCTTACCGACAAGGCACTTATTCAGGCTTTTGCCCCCAAAAAGGTGACAGTTGTTTTCGACCCGGACACTCCGGTTCCTCATCCCAACACTATGGATTTTTATACCGGCAATGGAGAAAACCTTGTTAGAGTATTCAGCGTGGGCGGTGGCGAAATAGTAGTGGAGGGCGAGCCCATTGATGACAAGAAGGTAAAAAACGTTTATCCTCACAACACCTTCCGCGGCATAGTTAAATTTTGCGAAAAGAACGGACTTTCGCTGAGCGAATACGTTTTTCACTTTGAGGACGAAGATATTCACGACTATTTGCTTACCGTTTGGCGAACCATGAACGAGGCAATCTCGGCAGGTCTTAAGGCGACGGGCGTGCTTGGCGGCGGACTGCGCGTAGAACGCAAGGCGAAAATGCTTTTTAATCAAAGGTTTATGGACGAGTCGCCCGAAACGAGAGAAAGCCGTTTGGTGTGCGCGTTTGCGTACGCTGTATCCGAGCAAAACGCAGGCGGTGGCAAAATTGTTACCGCACCCACTTGCGGGGCGTGCGGCGTGTTGCCTGCCGTTCTTAGCTATATGAAGCAAAAACGCAAGTTCAGTGACGAGGATTTTGTTCGCGCACTTGCGGTAGCGGGGCTTATCGGTAACCTTATAAAGACTAACGCATCCATCAGCGGTGCGGAGTGCGGCTGTCAGGCAGAAATAGGCTCGGCTTGCTCTATGGCGGCGGCGGCGCTTGGCGAGCTGTTCGGCATGAGTATTTCGCAAATCGAGTACGCGGCGGAAATGGCAATCGAGCATCACCTTGGACTAACCTGCGATCCTGTCAACGGGCTTGTTCAAATTCCGTGCATCGAGCGTAACGCTGTTGCGGCAATGCGTGCAATAAACTCTGTTAATCTTGCAAGCTTTTTGTATACTACGCGTAAAATATCTTTCGATACCATAGTCAAAACTATGTACGAAACGGGTAAGGACCTTAGCAACCGCTATCGCGAAACGTCCGAGGGCGGCCTTGCAAAATCCGTTCAGATAAAAACCAAGGCAAAGACACCCAAAGGCTGTGACTAAGTCAAAATAATGCCAATAATAAAAGGAGAAAAGCGATGATAACTCTCGAAAAGGTAAAGGACGCCGCAAGGGCACTAAAGCCGATTATAAGCAACACGGACATTTTGCCCATGCCTATAAAGTGTGACAACCAGATTTTTCTTAAAACAGAAAACCTTCAAATCACCGGCTCGTTCAAAATAAGAGGCGCGTCTTACAAGATATCCAAGCTCTCGCCCGAGGAAAGAGCGAAAGGCGTAATCGCCTGCTCGGCAGGAAACCACGCTCAGGGCGTTGCGCTTGCCGCACAAAAGAATAACATTCCTGCGCTTATATGCCTTCCGGAGGGTGCACCCATATCCAAGATAGAAGCGACGCGCAGCTACGGCGCACAGATTATGCTTGTTAAGGGTGTGTACGACGACGCATACCAAAAGGCACTTGAGCTTCAAAAGGAGCACGGATATACCTTTATCCATCCGTTTGACGACGATGACGTTATCGCAGGTCAAGGCACGATCTCGCTTGAAATCCTAGAGGAAATGCCCGACCTTGACGCAATAGTAGTGCCCATCGGTGGTGGAGGACTTATATCGGGCGTAGCGTTTGCGGCAAAGCAAATAAAGCCAAGCATCAAGGTTTACGGCGTGCAGGCAAGCAATGCGTCCAGTATGTATAACTCAATCAAGGAGGATCGCGCAATCAAGCTTGCTTCGGTCAACACGCTTGCCGACGGCATTGCAGTAAAGCAGCCGGGCGATCTCACGTTTGACTATACAAAGCATTACGTGGATGAGATTTTCACCGTAAACGAGGCGGAAATTTACACCGCAATTCTTACGCTTATCGAAAAAAAGAAGATGGTTGCCGAGGGCGCCGGCGCGGTTGCGCTTGCCGCCGCTATGTTCAACAAGCTGCCTCTTACAAACAAAAAGGTTTGTTGTGTAATTTCGGGCGGTAATATTGACGTAAACAGACTGTCGCGTGTAATCACGCAAGGTCTACTTAACACGGGCAGACGTGCAATGATCACCATTCAGCTAAAGGACACCCCCGGTCAGCTTAGCGAGGCAATTCAGTGCGTAGCAAAGCTGGGCGCAAACGTTATTTCCGCTCAGCACGAGCGTCTTGCGGCAAACGGCGATATAGATACCTGCTACCTCAAATTAGAGCTTGAAACACGAAATTTTGAGCATATTCAGTCAATCAAAGCTACCCTTCACGGAAACGGCTTTAGTATAATAGTATAAAAGGAGATACAAAAATGAAAGTAATCAAGACAGACAAAGCACCCGGCGCAATCGGACCCTACTCGCAAGGTATGATCGTAAACAACCTTGTTTACACCTCGGGACAGATTCCCCTCAACCCCCAAACCGGTGAAATCGCAGGCACCACCATCGAAGAACAGACCGAGCAGGTTTGCAAGAACGTAGTTGGCGTGCTTGAGGGCGCAGGCACCTCAATTGACAAGGTGTTCAAGACCATGTGCTTCCTTAGTGACATGAGCGACTTTGCGGCATTCAACGGCGTATATGCAAAGTATTTCACCTCTTGCCCGGCACGCTCGTGCGTAGCGGTAAAGACGCTTCCGAAGAACGTTTTGGTAGAGGTAGAGGTTATCGCAGAGCTCTAAATCAAGCATACGTATTTAAGTTTTATCAACAATTATAAAAAAGAGAGCATTTTTGCTCTCTTTTTTGCCTTGTAAACAATAATTGCTATTTTACGTAAATTACTCACCAAGGGTAATTTCGAAGGTAAGCGTTTCTTCGCCGCGGAGTACTGTTATTGTTACAGTATCGCCGGGTACGGTAGTAAGAAGCGGGTCGGTAAAGTGGAATTGGCGATTGCCCTCGTAGGTTACGCCGTCCACC